>CBDTUG010000337.1:0-3197 GCA_965363555.1 uncultured Thermoanaerobaculia bacterium | reverse complement strand
GTGAATAGTGATCAACCGAGAAGGGGGTTTTCACAGCCGCTGCGGCACTCTCACGATCGAAGGATCTCTGAGCAGCCAAACCCGCCGCCCGATGATTCAGATACCACGGGGCAATCACGCCGGAGTCAACCATCCACCAGTAAAAGCGTCTGGCCACACCAAGGCCACCAGCCTCCCGCGGATGGCGAAGGTCCAACAGATCGTTGCCGATATAGGTCTGGTAGACGACAACGTCAGGGTGAAATTGCCGAAACCGTAATCTGGAAATCTGATCGGCGTGGGTGATGGTCGTTCCGCCGACGCCTGAGTTGATGACCCGCCAACCTTCGCCCAGAACCGAGTTCAGATTGTAGGGCCAACCCCTAGCACCTGCAGTGAAACTGTCGCCCAGGGCCAAGAGCGTGGATTGCTGCCCCTCCTTGTCAACCAAACCCTGATTGAACGCTTCGAACTCGGCCCGGTGGGGGTCCGGCCACTGAAGACGGTAGCTGACTTCGACAATCACCAGGACCGCCGAAACTGCAACGATCAGCCCAACGCAGAGAGCCCCACCCGCCATCACGATCGATCGAAGATTCCGCCGTCCAGATCTGCCTGTCATGGCGCCCATTATTCCCCTTCCGATGAATCGGGCGCAAGAGCGGTGCCGCTGTAGCTGAATCCAGCCCAAAGTTTGAGCACGGGCGGACACCGGGATCCGCCCCAATGGACAGATTTCACCATGCCCCGATACAATCCCCCCACTACAATGGTCCAACACCTTCCCGCCACCGTTCGCGACGACGCACCGCCGCCGTCCACCATAGCCGATGACCGCCTTCGGCGGGCAATCCTTCGAAGCCTGCTCTACTACGATCTTTTTCGTTTTCCTCTGCGTATGAAAGAGCTGCACAGATTTTCTGAGGTCTCGTGGCCCGATCAAAATGTACTGGACACCGAGGTGCAATCGCTGGTCGATCAAGGACTGATCGTGCGAAACGAACAGTGGGTCCACCTCGGTGACCCGACGCTTGTCGAGAATCGGATCGAGGCGGAGGCCCGGGCGAAGCGCGTGATGCCGCGAGCCCTCCGGCGCTCCCGCTTGATCGCACGCTTTCCATTCGTGCGCGGCGTCGCCCTCAGCGGGACGATTCCCAAGGATGTTTTTTCCCGCGGTGACGACGTCGACTTCTTCGTCATCACCACTCCCGGGCGACTCTGGATATGCCGGGTTCTGCTGATGGGCTTCAAAAAGGCCTTCTTGCTCAACTCCCACCGGACGTTCTGCATCAACTATTTAGTGACCGAAGACCACCTGGAAGTCCCGGACCACAACCTCTTCACGGCGACCGAGATTGCCTGGCTGATGCCGACGATCAACCCAGCACTGTTCGACCGGTTTAATGAAGTCAACGGCTGGGTTGCAGATTACCTGCCCCAGTGGAAGGCCACGACCTCGCTACAGGCCGCCACCCGGCGACCTTTTGGCCCTGCTCGGATGGTCGAATCAATCCTGTCCGGAGACCGCGGTGACACCTTGGATGATCGCTGCCACGGTTTGGTCGAGCGCCACAATCTCAGGCGCTACAGCCACATGGAACAAGCCGAGTTCGACCTCGCACTCAGAACGGCCAAGGGCGTTTCCAAACACCACCCCCAGAGCCTGCAGGCACGCATCCTCGAACAATTCGATCGCCGAATCCAGGAATTTGAACGACGGCACGGCGTCGATCTCGGCTAGCTGATGAAGATCCTCTTCACCCACTCGTACTTTCTCCGCCTGGACCACAAGCAGTGGCAGGCCGCCAAACCCTATCCGCCGCTGGCCACCCTCTATGCCATGGCATGGCTCCGACAGAACGGACACGATGTCGCTCTCCACGACACAATGTTCACCACCGGGCCCGACGAATTGCAGCCTGCTCTCAAAGACCACCGACCCGACGTTTTGGTGATTTACGATGACGGTTTCAACTGGCTGACCAAGATGTGTCTGTCAACGATGCAGGACGCTGCCTTCGAGATGATTCGCTCAGGGAGGGAGTCCGGATGTCGGGTGCTGGTATGCAGTTCCGATGCCTCCGATCACCGTCTGCGCTACCTCAAACATGGCGCCGACGCCGTCATCCTGGGAGAGGGAGAAATCACCCTCGGTGAGGTCGTTGAGGCCCTCGAATCCGACCCGAATGCCAATCTTGAGTCAATCCCCGGCCTGGCCCTTCTCAGTGGCGAGGAAATCCTGCTCTCACCACCACGGAAGACCCTCAGGAAGCCGGATACGCTACCGCGACCGGCCTGGGACCTGGCCGATCTGACGCCCTACGAAGAAATGTGGCGGGCTCACCACGGCTATTGGTCCCTCAATCTGGTCTCTTCAAGAGGCTGTCCCTACAGCTGCACATGGTGCGCCAAACCGATCTACGGCGACCAATATTTTCTGCACTCGCCCGAACGAGTGGTCGAGGACCTGGCCTGGCTCAAGGAGCAGCATAGCTTCGAGCACGTCTGGTTTTGCGACGACATCTTCGGCCTGCGTGCCGAATGGCTGGAGGCCTTCGCCGACGGCCTCGAACATCACAACCTCGACATCCGCTTCATGATCCAGGCCCGGGTTGATCTGCTGGCCAGGACGGATATCGTCAACCCGCTGGCTCGCGCAGGTCTGGACACCGTGTGGATGGGCGTCGAATCGGGCTCTCAGAAAATCATGGACGCGATGGCCAAGGGCATCACGGTCGAACAGGTTCGAGAGGCGACCGAACTCCTCAAGGCCGCCGAAATCCATGTCGCCTTCTTCCTGCAATTCGGCTACCTGGGTGAAGAAAAACAGGACATCAAAAAGACAATCGATCTCATCCTGGAATTGCTGCCGGACGAGATCGGTATTTCGGTCTCCTACCCCTTGCCGGGCACACCGTTCTACGACACGGTCCAGGCACAGATGGGGGCCAAAACCAATTGGACCGACTCCGGCGACCTGGCGCTGATGTATCGCAGCACTTTCAAACCGCAGTACTACCGCAGTCTGCATCGCTACGTACATCGGAGGTTTCAGGCTGCGCGCGGACTTCAAAGCCTCAAGACCGTGCTCAGAGCCCCGTGGCGTCTCGACCGTAGGCTCCTGCGCACCGCTGCGGCTACGGCCTTCCACGGACCCGCGGCCCTTGTCGAACACCTGCGTCTGAAACGGCTCGAACGGGCATGAGTTACCTCGAGGT
>CBDTUG010000336.1:0-3200 GCA_965363555.1 uncultured Thermoanaerobaculia bacterium | reverse complement strand
GGGAAGCCTGGACAGCCTGCCCGACCCCGAGGAGATTCTCGAGACCGTCATGCCTCCGATCAATCCGGTGCTGGCCTTCATCCTGGGTCTGATTGAAAGCGAACTTTCCGGCCTGCCACCAGCCGGGGTCTTGATGAATGCCGAGCTCTCGGGGCCCTGGGGCACGTTCGGGCGTCTGGACCTGGGGCGGGGGGTTGTTCCTGCCGATACCGATTTGCCGCCCTTGGGCACGCCGTGGAATGGACCGAGAACATACTACCGCCTCGGTTTAGCCTCTGAGGACGGCCGGATTTCGGTTCCGCTTTCACTTCAGCTTGGGGGTGTCGTCCTGGCGGCCTGGACGATCGAAGTGGCGGATACCGTCGAGGCGTACCTTGTTGTTGAGGCGCAGGGCGATCTCAACCTCGAGATCGATGGCCGCAGAATCGACGAAATCCGTTTCGCGGGCATCGGTGACCCAGGGGTCACATGGTACAGGGTGCACCTGGCGCCGGGATTGCACCGATTTCGGGCCGCGATGGCGCCCCAGGGCCTGGCCTCAGTCAGACTGAGTCTGTTCGGTGACGAGTTTGGACCGATGATCCTGCCCGACTTTGACCCCGAGGGGCAGACGCTCCAATGGGCGCCGTCGACCATCACGCCGGTTGAACCTCCGACGCCGGGCATCTCTGTTTCGGATCGCAGCACCGCCCCGGAGTTGCTGCGGGCCGTGGAAGTGGCTCGAATTCGCCGCGATACACCTTTACAAAGAACACTGCTCGATCAGGCGTTTGCCGCTTCGCCCGATGATCCGATGGTCAACCTGGCCTTTGCCTCCTTCTCTTTGCTCGAACCAACAGGAGAGGCATCGGAGGTGGTTGTCGGACGCGCGGCCGATCACCTGCAACGGTGTAGGGATTTGCCGATCACTGGGCTGGCCGAACGGCTGTTGGCGACCCGTCAGAACCGTGTTGAAGAGGTGGAACGTCTTCAAGAAAAACTGATTGAAGACCATCCCTCGGATGTTCGGGTGCTCCGTCTGCGCATCACCCAGGCCGTGCACAGAGGTTGGCCTCAGGAGGCCGCAGACGCCCTGGAGGGCCTGGAAAGGGCGTTGGGTCCAACCGAGAGTGTGCAGCGGCTCCGCCTGCAGGTTCTCGAAAGTTTGGAGCATTGGACTGAGTATCGGGACCTTCTTGACTCGTTGGCAGCCCAAGGCCCAGTTCGCCGGGACCATATTTTTCAGCTGGCCGAGGGGTGTTCGGTCGAAGGCGCTGTCAAGATGATTGACAGGTTGCGCGGCCGGGTTCGGGACCCAGATCTCGACGCAGATCGCGTGCGATTGCTGCTCCGATCAGAGCGCCGCAAGGAAGCCCGCACGGCGCTGGATCAGGCCTTGCACACCTGGGGTATTCTCCCTGATCTTAGCGCCCTTGACCTCGGTCTCGCCCTGGGAACGGCAGAAGCTGAGCCTTCGATTCGTGGGGAAAGCAAGACCTCTATCGACCGAGTCCTGCCCATCCACGCTACTGATTTGGATCTCAAAACCTTGGCCTGGCGACGTGGTGTCATCGAGCCATTCTGGGAGGCATTCCACGTCGATGCTTCAGACATCGCGAAATCCAGCTCGGTGTCCGAAGAGGGCGTCGATGCGGTCCTCCTTCTGGATCAAGCGGTTGAAAGGGTCTTCCCCGATGGCTCCAGCCTCTACTACTACCATGGCCTCAGCAAGGCGCTGACATCGGCCGGCGCCCGCCGGGCTTCCGCCCTGGAGCAAATGCCGGGCGCGGTTCGGATCACACTTGCGATTATCAAGCCCGACGGTCGGAGGATCGTCCCGGCGGAGATCACACCGACCTCCAGGGGGATCAGTCTGGGTGAGGTGGAAAGTGGAGACATGGTCGAAGAGGAGTACGTCGCTGAGGTCTTGGCAATCTCCCCCAATGTGCCTGGGCATCTTTCACCCTACGTCTACCGTTTTGCCGACTCCGACCGTGCATTCGGGTTGTCTGAGTACATCCTTCTTCACCCGCCGGAGATTGAACTTGCCGTCGAGGGCCTCTTTACCGGGCTCGAGATGACCACTGGGACTCATCAAGGATTGATTCTCCGTAAGTGGCGGGCCAAGGACGTGCCGGCGACACCCGATGAACCCTTCAGCCCACCGACTCAAGAACTCCTGCCATGGGTGGCCTACGGATTCGGCGCCGACTGGCAGATAGTTGGTGACAATCTTCGCAATCGTCTGATTCCGGTTGTGCGTCCGACTCAAGAGATTCGGCGCTTTGCCGAGGAGCACCTTGAGGGTGAGACAGCGATCGATCGGTTGCGTTCGTTGGTTTCGGCCATGCTCCTTTCGGTCGAAGACGGGAACGTCCCCCTGGATCTCGGTGTTTCCGCGGGATCCGCTCTTTCGCGAGGGCGAGGGAATCGGCTGGGCGTGTTGGCTGCACTTCTGCTGAGTGCCGATTGGGAGGTTGATCTGGCACTGTCTCGGCCTGCTCCTTTCGCCAAAACACACCTGGCAGTCCCGTCGGCCGACGCTTTCACGTTACCCCTGCTCCGTGTCCGCCGAGGTTCAACCGAAATATGGGTCGACCTCCATGAGGAGTTATCGGGCGTCGGCCACATCTCGGCGATCCTTCAGGGCAGTGATGCTCTGATGGTGCCTTTGACCGATTCGACTGCCGAGGTTTTCCTGATTGCTGAGCTCCCAACTTTTCCCAATCCGAACATGCAAGAACGTACGACCCTCGAAGCCACGATCGATGCCGGGGGGGATGCCGAGATCGTCTTCACCATGTGGCTGCGGGATGCCCAGGCTGCACGGTTTGCCGAAAACCTGCGCTCCGTCGCCCCGGATCGGGTGGACACAGTTTTCGGCCGTCTGGCGGCAGGCCTGTTTCCTGGCGCGGAGAACGTTCGGGGCGAGGTTCACCACCACGATGAGCGCCTCGAGGTTCAATTTTTCATGAACCTGCCCGGCGCCTGTGATGTGCGGGGCGCCACAATGGAATGCCGCGGGTTCAACGCCGCTTCGCCTCTCGCGCCGGTCCTGGCTTCCTTGCCGGAACGTCGACAACCTCTGATTCTTCAGATTCCGATCCTCCGCCTTGACGAAGTAGTCATCCAACCGCCCCCAGGGTGGACGTCAGACCGGCCGGCTCGACGGCTTTCGACCCCTTGGGGCCAAGTTGACGAGACTGTCGAAACGATTGACG
>CBDTUG010000335.1:0-3209 GCA_965363555.1 uncultured Thermoanaerobaculia bacterium | reverse complement strand
GTAGCGGTCGTCGAGGTGGGCATAGGCGTGAATCGACACAGCCGTGACCTCGTAGGTCCCGTCAAAGGCCCTTTTGTTGAGGGTCTCGATGTCTGAAAGAACATGCTCGAACCGGTAGGCGCCGGTGTCGATCAGCTCTTTGGCCAAGGCGTAGAACATGAATGCGTCGTCAGAATCAGGCGAGTGTGCAACTCGAATCAGGGTCATTGTATCTCCATACCCGCAAAGTCGGGGCGCACATGGTAGCAGGGACAAGCTTCTATGCTACCTTCTGCCTGATGAATGACGATCCCATTTACCGTATCTCCTTCATGAACCAGGGCGAGGTCTACGAGATCTATGCCCGCAACGTCGGCCAGGGTGAAATGTTTGCCTTTATTGAGGTTGAGGAACTGATTTTCGGCGAACGATCACAGATTCTGATCGACTCCTCGGAAGATCGCCTCAAGAACGAATTCAAGGGCGTCAGGCGCACCTTCATCCCGATCCACTCAATTATCCGCATCGACCAGGTCGACCGCGCAGGCTCCGGGCGCATTCGAAACGGCGAGGGGAAGGTCTCTTCCTTTCCTATGCCGCTGATTGCTCCGCTCGGTTCGAAGGACAAGAGTTGACGCACCAACGGAAAAGGGATTTGGGATCAGGGATTAGGGATAAGGGATCACAGTTCCCTGAGGCTGTGGCGCCGAAACATCCTCCGGCAAAGATCGTAAGAAAACAATGATCAACCGAGAGCAATTGATGACGATCAGACCCTTTGCCCGCAGGTTCTGGAGCGAATGGTTGCGCCCGATCATTCTGGTCATCGCTATCGCGACATCCTTCCGCTCTGCGATCGCCGACTGGAATGATGTGCCCACCGGTTCGATGAAACCGACGATCCTCGAAGGCGACCGTATTTTCGTCAACAAACTGGCCTATGATCTCCGAGTACCCTATACGTTGCTGCGTCTGGCCTCATGGGGCCAACCCGCCAGAGGTGACATCGTCGTTCTCTATTCACCCGAGGACGGTACTCGTCTGGTCAAACGGGTTGTCGGTTTACCCGGCGATACCGTCGCAATGGTGGGCAATCGGCTCATCGTCAACGACCGGCCTGTGCCATATCAACTTGATGAGGCGCCGGAGGCCAGGTTCGACGAGACCTTCCCTGGCAGGTTCGTCGTTTTCGAAGATCTCGGAGAGGTCATCCACCCAGTGATGTTGACACCTGGAACTCCCTCAGCCAGCACCTTCGACCCAGTGATTGTCCCTGACGACCGTTATTTCGTCATGGGAGACAACCGAGACCGCAGCCTTGACTCCCGCCACTTTGGTTTTGTCGACCGGCGAGCGATCGTCGGCCATGCGACGGCGGTTGCGGCCTCCGTCAACACCAGTCGCGGCTTTCGGCCCCGTTGGGACAGGTTCTTCACAGCTCTGCGGTGAGGGAGCTGTCAGCTGTCAGCAAAAGTGACCTCCTCCCTGATTATTCAAAAGAGTATGATGGACCCAGGAGGCATGTATGTGTGACAACACGATGGTGATGGAACCTTGCCAACCGATCGCTGCGGGTGCTCCCGCACTTTCTGACCATGATATCGATCACCTCCTGTCCCACGTCGATGGCTGGTCGGCCGGCGACGGATGCATCGAAAAGACCTTTCGGTTCGAGGATCATTACCGGACGATAGCCTTCGTCAACGCGGTTGCCTGGATCTCTCACCGAGAGGACCACCACCCGGAAATGGTCGTCGGCTACGACAGGTGCACACTGCGATACAACACACACACCGTAAACGGGTTGTCCCGCAACGACTTCCTATGCGCCGCCAAGGCAGACCACTTGGTGGAGTCATGAGAGGTTTGGCGGCCCTGATTCTGCCGATCGCCGTAGTGGCCTCTTTTGGCTGCGGCCCACCGGACCCCGAAACCCTGTACGTCGATCTGGGCTGTCCCCGCTGCCACGGGTTCCAACTGGAGGGCAATCGCTACGGCCCCACGCTCGAAGGACTCGGAGAGCACTGGGATTCCGCACAGACGATTGTCACCTATTTGCGCGACCCAAAAACTGTCGTCGAGAATGACGCCCGCCTCAAGGCGCAGGACGCCGACTACGACCTCAAAATGCAACCGGTCACCGACACTCCCGACGAGGACTTGATCGCACTTGGCGCCTGGCTCCTGACTCCTGACGATGGAATGACCGATTGAATCGTTCGGCTCTCTTCCTTTCTGTTGTCCTAGCGATAACAGCCGCGGTCATCACCTCAAAGGGTGAGGCGCAGACCGCACCGGTCTGTGGCTATGACGTCGTTCATTTCTACTCGCACGACGACACTGCATACACCCAGGGATTGGTATTTCGAGACGGTGTGCTGTATGAGGGTACGGGACTCACACCTCCATCTGGAGAATCGTCTATCCGGCGGGTCACGCTGGAGACCGGTTTCGTCGAACAGATCCGAACCCTCGATGATATATATTTCGGTGAGGGCGTCACCCTGGTCGGCGACCGGCTCATACAATTGACCTGGCAAAACCAAGTCGCCCTCGTCTGGGATCGGACCTCCTTCGAACCAATCGGCCAATTCAGCTACACCGGATCCGGATGGGGCCTGACGGACGGCGCAGGGCGCTTGATTATGAGCAACGGCTCGAGCACTCTGCAATTCCGCGATTCCGACACCTTCGACGTCATCGGTGAAGTAGTGGTCATGGACGGGATCAATCCAGTCGCCAACCTCAACGAGTTGGAGTTCATCCGTGGGGAGATCCTGGCCAACGTCTACCAGACCAATTTTATTGTCCGGATCCATCCGGATTCAGGGCAGGTCATCGCCTGGATCGATTTATCAGGTCTTTTGGGAGTTCCACCGCCTAGCGGCTCCGAGGTTCTCAACGGCATCGCTTTTGACAACGACACCGATCGCCTTTTCGTCACAGGAAAATTCTGGCCCACCCTTTTTGAAATCGAGTTGACGGACTGCCCCCCTCTACCCCTCTTCTCCGACGACTTCGCTTCAGGAAATACACTGGGCTGGTCTTCGGCCATACCCTGACCCGGCGGAGCTGGAACCAAAAATGGGCTGACCGTCCGTCGGGTAACGGCACCAGGTTGCAAGCTACCTTTTCAGGAAACACAACTCGTTCCTCGATCTGAGACCAGCAGCCTGAGACTTGAGACCAGCGACCTGAGGTTCTGCCTCGCCTTTCGAAATTGTTGGAGC
>CBDTUG010000334.1:0-3210 GCA_965363555.1 uncultured Thermoanaerobaculia bacterium | reverse complement strand
GGGCCGCCAGACCAGGCACCCACGTCCAAGAGTCGGTGTCCGGGGCGCTCCAAAGCTCATGCTTTCACAAAAATAACCCCGGGAATCCGGGGTTCGATCGCCTTGATGGCGGATATTTGATGGTGACCCCAGCGGGAATCGAACCCGCGTTGCCGGCGTGAAAGGCCGGTGTCCTAACCCCTAGACGATGGGGTCGCTCAATCGTCTCTTGCTCACGGCCGAAACCGTTTCGGGATTCTACCGCAGAACCATGTTCAAGGGTAGAGGGTGGTGAGCCGTGCTGGATTTGAACCAGCGACCTGCGGATTAAAAGTCCGATGCTCTACCAACTGAGCTAACGGCCCACACCGGTCGGTAAAAATACCGAAAAAGGAGCTCACGGTCAAGCCTCTGATAATATTTCCGCAATCTTTCGAGCCATCGATGACGATCCCCGAGCCATTGTCTCTTCACGACGCGGGCCAGTTGACACCAGGGCAATCGGAATGCCGACCTGGTCTTCGAGGAATTTAAGGTAGGCCTGGGCGCCTTCAGGAAGGGCCTTTTCATCGACGAGCCCCTCTGTTTCCCCGTCCCAGCCCGGAATGTCGACGTAGCGCGGCGTGACTTCAGCCAACAGATCGGCGTCGGCCGGCACGGTCTCTACGACCTCTCCGCCAGGTCCTTCGTAGGCCACGCATACTTTGAGCGTCTTCAGACCGTCGAGTACGTCGATCTTGGTCAAGGCCAGTGCGTCGATGCCGGCAGTCTGAATTGCGTGACGTGCGGCGACAACATCGAACCATCCACAGCGCCTGGGGCGCCCCGTCGTGGTGCCGTACTCGGCGCCGCGGTCCCGGAGGCCATCACCGTCGGGACCAAAATCTTCGGTCGGAAAGGGTCCGCTGCCCACCCTGGTGGCATAGGCCTTCATGACACCGAGGACCGGTCCGAGGTAGCGGGGGCCGACACCGCAGCTGGCGGCGGCAAAGCCCGGCAGGCAGGACGACGAAGTGACGAAGGGGTACGTCCCCCAATTGAGGTCCAGCAAGACGCCCTGTGCCCCTTCAAACAGGATCGGGTCACCGCCGTCGGCGTGGCGTCGGATCTCAGGGCCGACCTCTCTAACCAAAGGCGCCTGCCTTTCGGCGGCGGCCATGATTTCGTGCAAGGCGGCATCAATGTCGACTTCGTCGACGCCAAAAAGAGCGACCAATTCCGCGTTGTGTTGAACCATCAAGGCCCGGGCCGCATCCCTGAGTTTGGCGGGCGTAGTCAGCATCCAGGTCCGAAGGCAGCGCCTCTGCGCGATATCCTGGTAAGCCGGTCCAATCCCGCGACCGGTTGTACCTATTTTGCCGTCGCCACGACGGTCCTCGCGAGCAAGATCCAGCGCTCGGTGAGTCGGCAGGAGGATTGCGGCGCGCGGCGACAGATTGAGGCGTCCCGCGACCTCGATGCCTTCGCCCTCGAGTCGGTCGATCTCTTTCAGCAGAGCGGTGGGATCGATGACCAATCCGGCGCCCATGTAGCACCGTGAATCAGGGTGAATGATTCCGGAGGGCACCAGATGCAGCGCAAATTTTCGTTCTCCAACCCGAACGGTGTGCCCGGCATTGTGACCGCCGTTATAACGAACTACCGCCGGGAAAGCCCGGGACAAGAGGTCCACGACCTTTCCCTTACCTTCGTCGCCCCACTGCCCGCCGATGACCATCATCGATTTCTGATCGCCCACATCTACCTCCGGCTCTTAACCCGTCTCCAGCATTGGATCATACAAGAAAACGGCCAACTATAATCATCGTTCATATCACAACCTACCTTTCGGTAGCTTCAACGGAACGGGGGAACACGAATTCAACTCAGAGGCGCAAAGACGCAGAGAAAAATAGCCACAAAAAGACACGAAAAACTCAAACGGAGAAAGGGTTGAAGGCTTCAACAATATCGAAAGGGCAGCCTCATGCGGCTGCCCTTCCCACTTCATCAGTTTCCCAGCCTGACACCTGAACCCTGGAACCTGCGACTGTAATTCCTCTGCGTCCCTGCGTCTCTGCGTTTTTTCCCTCGAATCTTATGAAACCAGGGCGGTTTGCATTCCGGCCCCAAAATACTCACTGACGTCGATCTCGGTGTTACGCAGTCTTTCGGGCGCCGTCGCAAGGTAGTTATACCTCTTACCGTAACTCAGCAACGCTCTTTCCAGCATTCGGCGTCCACGGTAGAGGCGGGACATGACGGTCCCGACCGGCACCTCGAGCATCTCCGCGATTTCCTTGTAGGCGAAGCCCTCGAGATCGGCCAGCAATACGACCATCTTGTAGTCGTAGGGCAGCGAAACCAGGGTTTCCCGAACTTCGTTGTCGACTTCGTCGAAAAGGAAACCCGCCTCGGGGTTGGCATTGACCACGGCGCTTCGTTCCATCAGAGTCTCTTCGAGGCCTTCGCGAACATCGTCGAAATCAACCTTGGCCGGTTGAAGTTTGCGTTTCCGGTAGGTGTTGATAAAGGTGTTTTTCATAATCTTGAACAACCACGCCTTAAGGTTGGTGCCCTCGGCGAATCGCCCGTAGTACTTGTAGGCCTTGAGAAAAGTCTCCTGGATCAAATCCTCCGCATCCTCGGCCGAACGAGTCATTCGCAAGGCGCTCTTGTAGAGCTGATCCTTGAAAGGTAGCTCGCCGGTACTGAAATCCCACTGTGTTGGTTCTGTCTTTTGAGTCATGGCAATCTCCAATACCCGGTGATGCTACAAAAATGAAACGCGACTGTCAAGGAATTTCTTTGAAAAAATTATATGGAATTGATGATTCATTAATGAAACACGTAAATGCAATGACAAAAAACCCCGGGCGAACCCGGGGTGATGTTGAAGTCCAGAAGTTTTTAGCGACGGCGCTTCTTACGCTTCCGGGCCGCGAGATAGTTGTTGATGGCCAACGCGACCGGAGATGCAATGAAGATCGAGGAGTAAGTACCGACGATGATGCCGATCAACAAGACGAAGGCGAAGGTGTTGATGACGTCGCCACCAAAGAGGTAGAGGGTCAAGACGACCATAAAGGTCGTTCCCGAGGTAATGAAGGTCCTGGAGAGCGTCTGGTTGATCGAATCATCCATCAGATTTTCCAGATCCTCTCCCCGACGGAGCTTGAGGTTCTCCCGAACGCGGTCGAAGACGACGACGGTGTCGTTGACCGAATATCCGACCAGGGTCAAGAGGGCAGC
>CBDTUG010000333.1:0-3211 GCA_965363555.1 uncultured Thermoanaerobaculia bacterium | reverse complement strand
CCCCCCGCCAGTCCTCCATCCGGGCTGAGGTCAATCCCCCGGGAACGCCGCCGTGGCCCGGCAATCGCAGTCCGACGCACCTCACCCCCCGGCTATGAAGGTGCTCGGCAACGGCATGAAGACTGTAGGGGGAGTCCGAAAGACCGTGCAACAGAAGGGCGCCAGCGACGACTCTGTCCGGTTCGAGGCGAAAGGTCCTGTTCCAGTTTCGCTGGAATGTATCGGGATTGGTGGGGCTGGCGGGATCCAGCCGAGACATCGCCGGCCATTCCTGGACCTCTCGGCTCAAAGTCTCGGCGATGTCCCCAAAGAGACGATCCTCGAGCGCGGCATAGGCCTCAAGGTCTTTGATCTCGTTCATCCGACGGGCGGTGAACTCTGCCTCCGGCTTCAACCGATGCCACGGCTCCAGATCGGCTCGACCCCTGGCCATCTGAATGTAAAGGACCATGATTCCAGAAACTGCGCCGATGACCAGGCACACGACGACCAGAACCAGGATCTTCCAGAGTGTCAATCTCACGAGAGGCTGTCCGTGGGCAAACTCTCGGCCCGCACGATTCTGCCGTAGTTCTCTCGAATGATGGCCTCGCCGTAGATTCGTTCAAGCCGCCTGATGACGAAATGGCCCTGGGCCATCGATTGGAAGTGGCGGACAAAAGCAACATTGATGGCCGCCCCACCGACTGCACCGACAACCGGCACGCCCTGGGCAACAATTTTCTCGGCAACAACCGTGTTGAACCTCGAAGCAATTCCGGCCAGCAAACGTGCGATGACCGGCGCCCCCTTCTCAATGGTGGTCCGTCGCGAAATGTACCGTGCGGCTTCGTTGACGGCCTGCGCCAAGGCTGTTCTGACAGCAAAATAACCACTCTCCGCTGCATCGTCTGCCTTCGTTCGTCCCCCGAGGGCGAAGACCTCGAGACAGGCAAGTCGGGTCTGGATGTTCCGGAGGTTCTCACCCTCGCTTCGGGCAACATCCGCCACCGAACGCAAGATGATCGTCGTGGTCATCGGTAACTCGACAGCCAACGACGCCAGACCGAATGCGCCGCCCGCGGCACCGGCAGCGCCTGCTGCGACCGTGTGAAACCTATTGCGAGCCTTGCCCCGGCGAGAGGTATCCAGAGTGGACAGGGCCAGGCTCAAGGCCGCTCTGAGGGCGCCTCGTGTGGCCCCGTCGATCGTCGAGGATGCACCGGCCGGCAGCCGGTCAATGACGATATCGATCGGTTTGCCCAACACATCGCTCAGCCTGGCAACCAGACCGGGGTTTTCGAGCAAAGCAACGGCCCTCTCAAGGTCGGCGCGATCTTCCGGAGTCATCACCAACAGCGCCGGTACAGCACTCTGATCTGCATGAGCCTCTCGTTCGCTGTCAATCATCATTCATTTCTTCCCCTGGTGATTTCTTTCGATCCCGACGATATCGCCTGAATTTATGTTGCCACTCCGTCAAACGCCGGTCAGTCGCCGGGAAACGTAATCGCATTTTGCTCAGGCTCCGGTGGGCCCATTGACTCTCTCGGGACAAAACCCACAGGCCAAGAAGGATGAACAAGATCCCCTGGAGGATTGGCACGAACAGGCCAATGATGCCCAGCAGTATCAATGCCCATCCCAAAACCAAAACCAGGACCCGTGTAATCGTCTTTTTCATTGTTGTCGCAAAGCCCCTAACCCACAAGAATCTCGAACTCAGTCCGATGGTACCGCGAAAGCATCTCGGCAACGACCGGCAATCGTCCGTCGTTGCTTAAAAGCCGAGCCGTGGCCCTCGCCCGGACCGCAAGGTCGTGATGGACCAGGAGGTCGGCGAAACGGAAGTGAGATGGTCCCCATTGACGATTTCCGGCCATTTCCCCCGGACCACGCATCTCCAGATCGGCCTCGGCCAGAGCAAAGCCGTCCGATGTGTCGGCGAAACGGGCCAGGCGTAGCCTCGCCGCCTCCGAAGCTCCGTCGCCAACCATGACCACGCACCACGACTGCCTCTTCCCCCGGCCGACCCGCCCTCGGAGCTGATGCAATTGTGACAGCCCAAATCTTTCGGCACTCTCGATCACCATGACGGTTGCCTCCGGCACGTCAATTCCAACCTCAATGACGGTTGTCGCCAGAAGGACCTGGACCTCTCCTGAACGGAAGGCCCGCAACACGGAATCCCGGTCCGCCGAATCCATTCGCCCGTGCAGGACTTCGACTCGAAGACCTGGCAGAGCCTGGCGCATTTCCTCCACATGCTGGGTTACGGCCCGAGCATCGACGGACTCGGAGGCTTCGATCAATGGGTAGACGACAAAGATGCGTCCACCCTGCTCAACCTCCCAGCGCAGGAATTGACAGAGTTTTTCCCGCGCCCCATCGTCCCTGATCTCCGTTTGAACGGGTTGTCGGCCCGGCGGCATCTCGTCGATGACCGAGAGATCCAGGTCTCCGTAGAGGGTCAGAGCCAGAGACCGGGGAATCGGCGTCGCAGTCATCACCAGCACGTGAGGCGCCACACCCTTGCCGACAAGCGCCTGGCGCTGAACGGTCCCGAACCGGTGCTGCTCATCGATGATGACCAGCCCGAGGTTGGCCAGATCGACGGCATCCTGGAACAAGGCATGGGTCCCGACGACGAAGCGGTGGCTGGCATCCGCCAGACCGGCCAAGATCTCCCGCCGTCGCGCCGAACCCACCGATCCCGCCAACATCTCAGGCGTCCACGGCGTGTCCTGGAACAAGCGCTCAAGCCCGGCTCGGTGTTGCTGAGCCAACAACTCGGTCGGCGCCATCATCACAACCTGATGGTGGTTTTCCAGGGCGATCAGCATCGCCATGGCCGCCACGACGGTCTTGCCGGAACCAACATCGCCCTGGACCAGGCGGGCCATCGGCGGCCCAGCCTCGAGATCTGCAGCAATTTCCTTGAGAACTCGCCGCTGAGCTCCAGTCAGCTGAAAGGGCAGCATTGAGGTCGCCCTCCGTCTGATAGCGTCGTCGACTCGACATCGGGGCCCTGGCACAATCCGCCTCTGACCTCGAATGTGGGCCAGACCCAATGAAAAGGCCAGCAGTTCGTCAAACGCCAACCGGAGGTGGGCGGGACTGCGCCGCCTGGCCAGTGCCGTGACGCTGCGATCGTCGATGTCTGGCGCTGGACGGTGCAGGCCCTCGAGAGCGGTCCTCAAATCCGGCAGAGCCAATCCACGGCGAATATCCT
>CBDTUG010000332.1:0-3232 GCA_965363555.1 uncultured Thermoanaerobaculia bacterium | reverse complement strand
CTCGAAGGCCTGAATACCCAGACGGTGGAGCGTCGGCGCGCGGTTGAGCAGCACCGGATGTTCCTTAATCACGGCCTCCAGGGCATCCCAGACGTCCGGAGTCTGATCTTCTACCAATTCCTTGGCCATCTTGATGGTCGTAGCGAGGCCACGGTTTTCCAATTCCCTGTATACGAATGGCTTGAACAACTCCAAGGCCATCTTCTTGGGCAGTCCACACTGATTGATCTTGAGTTCGGGCCCAACGACGATGACCGAACGTCCGGAGTAATCAACACGTTTACCCAGGAGGTTCTGGCGGAATCGTCCCTGTTTGCCCTTGAGGTTGTCCGAGAGGGATTTCAGGGGACGATTATTCGAACCCTTGATCACGCGCCCACGGCGGCCGTTGTCGAACAGAGCATCGACGGCTTCTTGCAGCATCCGCTTCTCGTTGCGGACGATCACCTCTGGAGCCCTCAGATCCAAGAGCTTCTTCAGGCGGTTGTTACGGTTGATCACCCGCCGATAGAGGTCGTTCAAGTCCGAAGTAGCGAAACGGCCGCCATCCAGCGGAACCAGTGGCCGAAGCTCGGGAGGCAAGACAGGGATGACCTCGAGGATCATCCACTCGGGGCGGTTGCCCGACCGACGCATCGCCTCGACGAGTTTGAGTCGCTTGGCAGCCTTCTGGCGGCGCATGACCGAAGTCTCGGTCCGCATCAGCATCCGGAGCTCAGCGGCCATTTCATCGAGGTCCAATCGCTCCAGGAGGGTGCGAATGGCCTCAGCGCCCATCGATGCGACAAAGGCTTCCCCGAATTCCTCTTTGGCTTCGCGGAACTCCTCTTCAGTCAGGACCTGCTTCTCTTCGAGCGTGGTGTCCCCGGGATCAACGGTTACGTAGGCTTCGAAATACAGCACCCTCTCTAAAGAGCGCATGGTCATGTCGAGCAACAGGCCGATACGGGACGGAAGGCCTTTGAAAAACCATACGTGAGACACTGGTGCGGCCAGTTCGATGTGTCCCATTCGTTCACGACGAACCTTGGATTTTGTGACCTCGACGCCGCACTTGTCGCAGACGACGCCCCGGTACTTCATCCTTTTGTACTTGCCGCACAGGCATTCCCAATCGGTCGTCGGACCGAAGATTTTTGCGCAGAAAAGTCCGTCGCGTTCAGGTTTGAACGTCCGGTAGTTGATGGTCTCAGGCTTAACTACTTCACCATGGGACCAGGACCGGATTTTCTCCGGACTTGCCAGACCCAACCGAATCGCGTTGAAATCGTTCAACGGTTTCGGCTTCTCAAAGAAGTTGCGAACTTCAGACAAAGGGGTGCGTTCCATTCACAATCTCCTTTATTCGTCGTCCTGCTGGAGCAGCTCGACATCCAGGCCCAGTGCCTGCAACTCGCGAACCAGCACGTTGAACGACTCGGGCAGCCCCGGCTCCTCGGGCACTTGGCCCTTGACGATCGATTCGTAGACCTTCGCTCGCCCGTCAACATCGTCGGACTTGACCGTCAACAGCTCCTGAAGGGTGTGAGCCGCGCCATAGGCCTCAAGAGCCCAGACTTCCATCTCACCAAGACGCTGACCACCGAACTGAGCCTTTCCGCCCAGCGGCTGCTGGGTGATCAAGGAGTAGGGGCCGATCGAGCGTGCGTGAATCTTGTCGTCAACCAAATGGCTGAGCTTGAGCATGTAAATGTAGCCGACTGCGACCCGGTTTTCGAATGCTTCACCGGTCATTCCGTCATACAGCAGACTCTTACCGTCACCGGGCAATCCCGCCCGGTCCAGCATTTCGTGAATTTCATCTTCGGTCGCACCCTCAAACACCGGCGTGGCGAACTTTATGCCCAGCTCGTGGCCGGCCCATCCAAGATGGGTCTCCAGAATCTGACCAACGTTCATTCGCGAGGGCACGCCCAGCGGGTTGAGGATGATCTCTACCGGTGTTCCGTCGGGCAGAAAAGGCAGATCCTCTTCAGGCAATGTCTGAGAGATCACACCCTTGTTGCCGTGACGACCGGCCATCTTGTCACCGACCTGTAGCTTACGCTTCATGGCGATGAAGACCTTGACCTGCTTGATGACGCCCGGAGGCAGTTCGTCCCCCTGGCGGAGCAACTCAATGCGCTCCTGGTTGAGCTGTTCCAGAACTTCGACCTGAGACTCCGCCTGGCGAATGATCATCCTGACCTTGTCGGTCAGGACAGCGTCTTTCAACGGCAGGTCGCGATATTGCCCTCGGGTCAAGTCGGCCAGGATATCCGCCGTCAAGACGCCACCCTTTTTGACCAAAACCGAACCATCTTTGCCCTTGAGAGCTGCGGTGATCTTCTCACCCTCCAAGAGGCTGGAAATCTTGGAATCCCTGACTTCCAGGATGATTCGTTTCTCATCCTCGGAATTCTTTCGGATTCGATCGATCTCTTCGTTCTCGATCGCCAACTGGCGGCTGTCCTTGTCGACGCCTTTCCGGGCAAAGACCCGGACACCGACGACAACGCCCTCAATTCCCGGCGGGCATCTGAGCGAGGCGTCACGAACGTCCCCGGCTTTTTCGCCGAAGATCGCCCGCAGAAGTTTCTCCTCAGGCGTCAACTGGGTTTCGCCCTTGGGCGTCACCTTGCCGACCAGAATCGAGCCCTGTTTGACCTGGGCGCCAACGTGGATCACGCCGGCTTCGTCCAGGTGGGCTAGGGCACTCTCGCTGACATTCGGAATGTCCCGGGTGATCTCTTCCGGGCCCAACTTGGTATCTCGAGCCGAGGTTTCGTACTCCTCGATGTGAATCGAGGTGTATTTGTCCTCCTTGACCAACTTCTGGGACACGATGATCGCATCCTCGAAGTTGTATCCACGCCACGGCATGAAGGCAACCAGGATGTTGTGGCCCAATGCCAACTCACCCTGTTGGGTATTGGGGCCGTCGGCCAGAATCTGTCCCTTGAAGACCTGTTGTCCTTCGGCAATCAAGGGTTTTTGGTTGATCGACGTGTTCTGGTTCGATCGGCGGAATTTGGTCATCTGATAGATGTCGGCGCCGAAATCCCCTTCGCCCTCGCCCTCGATCCTGACGATGATGCGTTGGGCATCGACCTTGTCCACGATGCCGTCTCGGCGGCATACAACCACCGCGCCGGAGTCATGGGCCACTCGACCTTCCATGCCGGTTCCAACAATGGGTGATTCAGGCGAAACCAGAGGCACGGCCTGGCGCTGCATATTGCTGCCCATCAAT
>CBDTUG010000331.1:0-3278 GCA_965363555.1 uncultured Thermoanaerobaculia bacterium | reverse complement strand
GATCGAATTCTGGCTCATCCGGGGGGGGGCCAGGGGTCGAACCAACACCCACGCCGAGACCAACACCAACAGCGACCCCAACCCCAAGGCCCACCGGAAAGCTGTCACTGTTGATTACTCCCGATCCTGCGGCGGTGGGACCCGAGGGAACTCTGACATTTGAAGTAACGATGACCGCCTTCGGCTACCTTCCGGGCCAGTACACACTTTCGGCAATGGCTCTGAACCCACAAGTCGGACGCATCTACCCCACCCGAAAATCCATGTCGGGCAGCGGGCAGTGGCGGGTCCACCTTGAGGCCGGAATCGAGCCTGGATCCTTTCCGCTGCTTTTTGTCGCCCAGGATGTTCTGGGCAACCACAGCGCCGCCTCGAAGATCCTACAGGTCGAAATTGTCGTTGAACCCCTGATGGTCACCACGGCGGGCTCGATCCAAGCGACGGCAGATACCACCCAAACTCGCCGTCAACACAAGTCATGGTGGGAAGAGATCAAATTCCGAAACCGGGACAATTCACGCTGGTTCGAGCATCTCTGCGATGATCTGTACCAGAGTCATGCGTGGCAGCAAACGATCTCCCGGGCAACAAGAATCGACCGTGACCGCCTCAACATCACCAAGACGATGGCACCGATCGAAGAGTACAAGTCCTACACCGACATCGAACCGATCATGAGCCGCTACTGGGCGGACGGCGGCATCGCCGTGAACATGGCGACGATGAACCAGCTCGGCAATCTCTCCAAGACATGGAAGGCCGCCCCCCATCTGGTTGTCAGCACCACTCCCGGCATTGGCTCCACCCTTCGACTCAAAACCCCGACACAAGGGATCAGTGCCGGCAACGTGCTCAATGGAGTCGGCGCAACGATGATCCTCCTGGATTTCTGGGCCAACATGTCGAAAGCCGAAACCCCGATCGAATCACGGGAAGCCTGGTTTACGGCCGGGTACGCCTCCCTGGACCTCTACCTGGCGACAATCGTCGGCAACACCTTCGGCTCGGCTGTCGCCCTCCCGGGAATGATGGTCTCCTACGTGCTGACCAACAGTTACAACACGCTGATCGGTGGCCACAAGACCTGCTGGTTCAACAAAATGGTGGAACAGGCCGATTTTGCAGATTATCTCGGCGACGACCACAACGACGCTCTGGCCGTCAACAAGGTCAAGGCCGCAATGCTCAGTCAACAGGGACTCAAAAAAACCTTGGAAAACTGGTGGTTGGTTGCAGGCCCCGAGTGGGATGGAAAGATGGGCAGTTGCGGCAGCTGGAATCTGGTGAACGCTCGCGGTTACCCGGAAGCCTTCGCCGATCGGTTGATGCGGACTACGGTAGTCGAGGTCAACGGCAAGAGCTACTTCCCCTGGTCCTTTTATTACTCGGTCACCCAAATGCTGGTGAGAGACCGCAGGCGTGAGATGGCCCGGGAAACCGCCGAGAATATCCGTGAGATCGAGGCCGCCTACCTCTCGACTCTCGCGCAAACCCCCTACCAGGCCCGGCTCCGAATGGTCAGCGCCGACAATCCCGACAACCCGATCAGATTCGCCACGGTTTTCCCAACAGAAATGGAAAGGGAAAGCCAATGGGAAACCGACCGGGACGGTTGGTTCACGGCAACGATCCAGGGCCACAACTTCTCGCCGCAGGGCACCGTTCTTTTCACGATTCGAACAGGCGGGAAAACCAACATCTTCGTCGTTCCCCAGAGCGCATTCGAGAAGGTATCGCCATGAAGAAGCAAACCGTCTGCTGCCTCGCTCTGATATTGCCGATGACCCTGATTGCTGCCGACCGCGATGTCAATCGCGACGGCAGGACCAACCAGGCCGACGTCACGGCCCTGGCTCGTATGGTCGCCGGTCTCGACCCTGTCGATCTCAGATTTGACCAAAACGGCGATCATGTTTTGACCCTCGACGACGTCAACCACCTTCTGGATGCAATCCCGCCTGATTCGGGCGCCGGCATCCAGACCCCCGACACGGGCCAAGGTCAGGCCTCAAATCAAACCGCCGGCAACGTAGCCTTTTACGCCCTCCGACAGAAGAACACCGGACAGTGTGTCGTCGTCGCCGGCGGCGAAGGCATATCTCCGGGAGACACGGTTTTCGGTGTTTTTCCGTCTTTTCCGGAAGCACAGAACCTTCTCACCAGCCGGTGCGGCCCGGGAAACCAGACGGCGACAACCACAAATGTGCAACCGGGCCTGCCTCTGAGCAACGACCGGCTCTACAGACCCGATGAGACGATCACACGCGGCAAATGGGGAACTGCCACCCATATCAACGAAGACGCCAACCTGAAGAAAAAGATCAACGAGCGGGGTCTGGTCATCGAAGACGGGTTTTTTGTCGCTCCCGGCCACGGGGGCGACACTGAAATTCTCTGGTCCCACGACGGGTCAGACCTGATGTTTTCGGGCGTCGCAACCGTGATCGACTGCGTTGACTATTGCGGTGGGGCGGGATCAATCGAATTTTTCATTCGAGGGGATGGCCGAAATCTCTGGGCCAGCGGCCTGGTGCGACAGCGCGATCCCGCAAAACCCTTCTCGCTTTCATTGAGCGGTATCCGTGATATTCGACTGGTGATTACCAACGGCGGCAACGGCGGCGATGAGGACTGGGGCGGATGGATCAACCTCAAGATCGGGTCGACCGGCAGCCCGGGGGCTGCAACGACCGCCGGTCTTTCAATCGGGAGCAATCCCGGTTTGGCCGGATCACCGAAGCTGGCAATTCCCAGGTATGACTACCATGACGCCACCAGAGGCATTTTCGTCATCGATCTCAAAAACGGACAGGCCTCAATGGTCGACGGGGTCAAGGCGACGTCACTGAAGATTCGGTCGCGCCCCTTCCCACACAATGTGTTCACAGCCCTTGGAAGGTCCCTCGCCCTACCCGCGCTCAGCGGTCAGGTCCTCGCCGGCCCAATCCACAAGGGCAATGGAGAGGTCCACGCCGTCTTGCTGGTCGATACGACGACCGGCGCCATGGCCTACGTCACCGAAATGGACGAGGAACTCACCAAATTCCGAGTCAAACGTTTTTCGAATTTCCCAGCTGTGGACTTGGCAGATTCCGACGGAAATTTCGCCCTTATCATGCGCCGGGAAGCCTCCGGAAAGACGGTTGCAGCCTACCTTTACCACGGTACGACCGGCCAATGCGCACTATTCAACGGCCTCGATGACCTGGCCACCGACATCACTGGAATACCCACCACCTCTCTTCCCACAACCGTAGGCAAGGTCTCCAGCCTGGCGC
>CBDTUG010000330.1:0-3283 GCA_965363555.1 uncultured Thermoanaerobaculia bacterium | reverse complement strand
GAACCCCCAGCCTAGTGGTTAACAGCCACCCGCTCTACCATTGAGCTACTGCGGAGCACTGGTAGAGACGCTATTCTAGGCATCGCGCGGCGTTTGTCAATAGGATTGTGGATTGAAACGGCCCACAATCCTATCTTACGAACTCAAATGCCACTCTCTCAACCCTGGCTCGCATCAGGTCCTCCCGGAAGGCCCGGACGGACGGAAAACGAATGCTCCGGAGGTGCCGCCCCTCGCAGTGAACCTTAAGTCGGGAACCCTCGAAGGGCCAGGGCGACATCTTGAAAACCCGATCAGACACAGTCGTGATCGTCATCGCCTCCGTGTCCCCTTCTCTGTTAATCGCACGAACAGGAAACGGGAAGGGCATCGATGCACACAACATGACCGACACCAGGTCACACGCACCCAGTACGCCGGCATTCACACGTCGTCCCAATCCTCCAAGGGCGGTTTCATACCGTGCGTCGGCCTTCAAATCCTCCATCCACCCATCCTGATGGCGTTCCATCTCGGCCCTGAAGGCCTGGGTGGAGCGGGCGCCACTGTTGTCTCCCGAGGCCAAGAGTTCGGTCGTCTTGCGACCGGCAAGTTCGGCGAAGTGGGCCGCGACCAGGAGCGCCCCATACCGAGTGTGGATCGCCACCCTGGTGACACACGACCGCCAGATGTGCAGATGAGTAGCGACGTCCATCCGATCAAAAGTCACCGGTCTGCCGTCCGAATCTATTCCTGGCGCCGCGTCATACTCGGTCCATCCGCCATCGTGCAGAAGCGCCGCGGCAACAACTTCGGCCCACGGCGCCGGGCGCTTAAACTGTCGATTACCCCAGTGGCACGCCAACTGCCAGGCCAACCACGAGTGGGACGCCTGAGAAATGGACCACGCTCCCGATGCAGCATCTTCTCGATACAGAAACATGGATGCATAGTAACCCGACTCTGGCCGGTTTTTCCCACTTTTCCGGCGCTCTGTACTACACTGCGCTGATCATGGTGCACTTTGGAACGTCCGGGTGGCGTGGCGTCATCGGCCGCGATATCACCTTCCGAAAGGTCAGAATCGTCACCCAGGCGTTATTGGACACTTTGCGCTCCAAAGGGGCGCTCGATGGCTCAATCCTCATCGGGTATGACACTCGAATGCTGTCCCAGAAATTCGCAGCGACGGCAGCGGGGATAGTGACCTCGAACGGCATCAAGGTGGAAACCGCCGCCAGAGACTGCCCCTCTCCCGTTCTGGCCTTCGCCGTACGCCAACGTGGTGCCGTCGCAGGCCTGATGTTCACCGGTTCCCACAATGCACCGGAGTACAACGGCCTTAAGATCTACACTGATCAAGGCATTCTCGCACCCTCCGATTACACAGCCCCGATTGAAGTCCGCTGCCGGGAATTGGAGGCCGACTGGGACGATATTTTCCTGTCCGACCGCCGGCTTCACAGCGAGCACGATCCAAAGACTGCATATCTGGATCAACTCCAAGGACTGATCGACTGGGACGCCATCAAAAAGAGCGGACTTCGCCTGGTCGTCGATCCTCTTTACGGATCGACTCGGGAGTACCTGGACCACATCCTCCTGGAAAACTCCCTGGATGCCTCGATCATCCACAATACCCGTGACCCATTCTTCGGAGGCTACGCCCCCAACTGTTCTTCGGTCAACCTGGGCCGTTTGCGGGACGTGATGCGTCGAAAAAACGCCCATTTGGGTCTGGCAACCGACGGAGACGGCGACCGTTTCGGGATTTTGGACCACGGGGCCAAGATGTGTGATTCCAGTCATTTGATCGCACTGATCCTGGACTATCTCGCCCGACGGCGAGGGCTGAAAGGTGGCGTCGGCCGCTCCCTGGCCACATCAACCTTGATCGACGCCGTTGCCAAGTCGCATAAACTTGATGTCATCGAAACCTCAGTCGGTTTCAAGAGTTTCGGTCCGATGCTGGTCGATGGAACTCTAGAATTCGCCGGAGAAGAAAGCGCAGGTCTGGCGTGGGCCAAACACCTGCCGGAGCGGGACGGCCTGCTTGCCTGTCTGTTGACTGTTGAGATGGCGGCGGTCGAGGGAAAGACGATTTCTGAACTCATTCATCGCTTGGAAGACCGCGTCGGACACTATTTTTTCAGGAGGACTCAGCTGCCCCTGACCGAAAGCCGCCGGGAGCTTCTCGAACGCCGACGTCTGCAGGAGTGGACCGAACTTGGAGGGCGAACGATCGTCAAGGTCGACCGCCGAGACGGCCTCAAACTGACATTTGAGGGCGGAGCCTGGCTTCTGATTCGGGAAGCCGGGACCGAAAAGAAATTCCGCCTGTATGCGGAGGGGCGCACCGGCGAAGAGATGCGTCAACTGATGCACCAGGCACGACAAATGTTCACAAACAGGAGGCTTTAGTTATGTTTGATATCGATTATGTCATCGGCCGAGAGGTTCTGGATTCCAGGGGCAACCCGACTGTTGAAGCAGAGGTCATACTCTCGTCCGGAGTCGTCGGCCGGGCGATCGTGCCATCCGGCGCGTCCACGGGCTCCCGAGAAGCCCTGGAATTGAGAGACGGAGACAAGGAACGTTTCCTGGGCAAGGGTGTCCTGAAAGCGGTCGAGCACGTCAATGGCCCTCTGGCCGACGCTGTTGAAGAGTTAGACGCTCGAGACCAGTTGGGAGTCGATCAGGCGCTGATTGAGACCGACGGCACCGACACCAAAGAGAACATGGGGGCCAACGCCATGTTGGCGGTCTCCATGGCCACGGCCCGCGCAGCCTCTGAGGCCTGTGGCCTGCCGCTCTACCAATACCTCGGCGGCTGCGGCGCCCGCGATCTTCCGGTTCCGATGATGAACATCCTCAACGGCGGCGCCCACGCCGACAACTCCGTAGATTTCCAGGAATTCATGGTGATGCCCCTGGGTTTCACGAGCTTCTCGGAGTCATTGCGCGCCGGTGTGCAAATTTTTCACACGCTCAAGAAAGTCCTGCACGACCGGGGTCTGGCGACCTCCGTCGGAGACGAGGGCGGCTTCGCCCCCAATCTAGCCTCCAACAGAGCAGCGCTTGAACTGATCATGGAGGCCATCGAAAAGGCCGGCTACGTGCCCGGCGACCAGATCGGTCTGGCCATGGACGTTGCAGCCTCAGAATTCTTCTCAGGAGGCACGTATAACCTGACCGGCGAAGGTCGCAACGGACTCAGCTCCGACGACATGGTCGGCATGTTTGAGGAGTTGGTCAACGACTTCCCCATCGTGTCGATTGAGGACGGCCTTGCCGAAAGCGACTG
>CBDTUG010000329.1:0-3299 GCA_965363555.1 uncultured Thermoanaerobaculia bacterium | reverse complement strand
GTATAACACCCTCCCGAATCTCGCCGCTGACTGCCACCGATTCGAATTCGATTGAGGTCACACTCTGGGGAACAATTCTGATGGCCCGAATTTCCAACGAAGATACCGGAAAACGGAGAAAAAGGTGTCGAACTGGCTTTTCTTCGTGGGCGAACAAGACCTCAGCGATCTGCGCTCCGGAAAGCCGAAAAAAAACCTTCGACCCGATGGCTCCAAAGGGAAAATACCGGCGTGCTGTCATGAGTTCCTGCTTCTCCGGCGTAATGCGATCACTCCACATTACTTCGAGGCCACCCGGATTGGTCAAGACTTTGGCCTCGATCTCGATCCTCCCGATGGTCTCTGCCCGGGCAAACGACAACGTGGGACTGACCATCGTCACCATCCCTCCGTCGAGCATCCTCGTCC
Source organism: uncultured Thermoanaerobaculia bacterium (assembly GCA_965363555.1). Classification (GTDB taxonomy): domain Bacteria; phylum Acidobacteriota; class Thermoanaerobaculia; order Thermoanaerobaculales; family Sulfomarinibacteraceae; genus DAOWGJ01. The sequence goes on along the minus strand of CBDTUG010000329.1, from coordinate 2,891 downwards.
ACACGTCCTGGAGAGGCTGCCCGGTCCACGAGACAACGGGTGTGTCAACCTCCGAGGCAGGAGAGGCCCCAAAGATAACCGGCCCGGTATTCTTCCCCCATCGTTGGATCGATGCTGTCTCCGATTTCCTCGAGCATGCGCTGCCGGTGATGAGGATGACCCCACATCCGACGACCGCGACGAAACGGGAAATCCATCCCCTGGTCCTGAAAGAACGGGCACAGAATTCTCCAAAAGGAGCATCAGTCATGCTTCATTGTGACAGCACCCAACCTGAGTCAGGTCGATGCTATGTTCTTCACATGGCGTTCCTCCTCAGGAAACTGGCTTACCGCGCACGCATTGCAGCTTATCGGGCGCGATTTGCACTTGGTCTGGGTCGAAATCTGCATCAGAACCGACCCGGAGGCCGCATCCTGATTTACCACGGGATCGACACATTGGGCTCGACAGAGTTCAACTCGAGGTTCATATCTCAGGACTGCTTCCGGCAGCATATGGCTTATTTTGCAGAACATTGCCATGTGATTCCGTTGGACCGTTATTTTGCCGGAGAAAGGGCGCCAGATCGCCTGACCATCGCCCTGACCTTCGACGACGGCTACCGTAACAACCTCGATCTCGCCCTCCCGGTGCTCGAAGAATTCAACGTGCCCGCGACCTTCTTCGTCACGGCGGTCAGGGCCATTGGTGAGGATCACCTCTGGCCCGACTGGTTGGACCTGGGGACCGCCTTGATCGAGGAGCCTCTGGAACTCGGAGGCCGGTCCTACCGAGAAAACCGGCACGGTCAACTTGCGTCGGACGAGAACACTCTCAACCAATGGCTGATCAACCACCCCAATCCACAAGCCACCGGATTGAACGAAGCTCTGCCGTCGGAGTTGATACGCGCAAGACCGGACCTCGACGAGTACTGGCAATTGTTGGATGAAAACGACCTGAAGCGTCTGGCCGCCTCGCCTCTGGTGACGATCGGCGCTCACGGAGTGACCCATGGGAGCTTCACACCAATGGAACGAGCCTCGGCTCGGGACGAGATGCGCCGCTCCAAACTCTGGCTCGAAGAGACTATTGGGCAGCCGGTTACGGCTTTGGCCTTCCCATTCGGGCATTACACTCGAGAGATCCTTGATGACGCCGACCGTCTCGGCTATCGGTATCAGCTGGCGGTGGACTACGCCCACGCCGATGATTTCCAGGACGACAGAATTCGGCCACGGTTCGGGATCAACCCTCATATTGGCTGGGACCTCCAACTGGCCGCGATTCTCAGAGGGGGCTATTGATGGCCGATACCGCTTATCGTTTTGAGCGTTTGAGAGACGACAACATGGAAGACCTCCAGTTTCTCTTTCGAGAGGTTCTCAATCGCCGTTTTTCTGTCGCTTACCTCAGGCAGAAGTACAACACCTCCTTCACAGGCGTTCGACATTTGACACACATCGCCTATCATCGGTCGCAACCAGTTTCGTTCTACGGAGTTGTGCCAACCTTCTTTTCCTGGAAAAATCGCCGGCACCTTGCAGCTCAAACCTGCGACTATCTGACCCTTAGGTCCCACCAGCGAAAAGGGCTCCACCGACAGCTCTCTGATCGAGCCTTCGAGCTCATGCGTTCCAACGGAGTCACAGTTGCATACGCTTTGATGAGTGACGATTCCCTGGCCAGCGGCCGCAAGCTGGGCTGGAACCTCCTCGGGAGGATGCAGGCTTTCGTCATACCCTGCGTCACCCTGCCTGTTGCCAAGGCCGTCCGCAAGCTCAGTTTCGCCAACGCACTCTTCGACTCGGTAACGCGCCGCGTTTTCAGAAAGTGTACGATCCCTTCCCAGAACTACCGGAATTCCCTGATCGAAGAGGGGTGGCTCGGTGTCGAATACTCCCCTGATTTCTTCGCCTACAAAACCTTCACCAACAACTTTCACATCAAGCTCGACGGCGTCACTGCCTGGATCAAAGCCGACCGCAATCTCCTTGTAGGTGACCTGAATTTCAAAACGGACCTGGCCCTGGAGAGGGCCATCGTCCGTCTCAGGCGATTCGCTGCACTCTCCGGTTTCACTGAGATCATCATTCAGGCATCTTCCGAGACACGCCTCCTTGCCTATCTTGAGGCCCGGTATTCCTCGCGTCTCTCATGGACTATCGGGTACATTGATCTCGGGTCCGGGTTGCCGATAAATAAACTCCGCTGCAACTTCGGAGATTTCGACACTTTCTGATCAAGAATTCCGACGAAGGACTCCATACATGAATCTCGGTCGTGCCCCATCCACCACAGCCCGAAGATTCGGGCGCCAAAGGCGTCGATCCATGGTGATCGCCATTCCAACTGTGCACAGGTTTTTAAAGTCTGATGAATCAAGGTAACCCTTCATCGGCTTGAAGAAGAGATCGCGCCCAGTCGCCTCTTCGAACTCGCATCTGACAGCCTTGAAGTGAGCCTCGATTCTTGAGGTGTCTTTGAATACCGTCAAACCGGTAGCGATCACCAGCCCATCAGGCGCCAACATAGCAGCCGCACTCCTCAGGGTCCGAACCGGATCGATGAAGGTGCCAAGCCCGTGGTTGAAAATTATGATATCAAACGGCCCTTGCAGGATACTGAGGTCCTCTAAGTCCAGCTGCACGGCCGACCAACCCGCACCCGGATAGTGTTTTCGAGCCCGCAGCCCGTCAAACTGATGAACGAAGTAATCGATCGCCAGGATGTCGTGGCCATCCTGTGAGAGCCGATGGCTCAGCCAGCCGTTCCACGCCCCGATCTCGAGCACCCGCTGCCGAGATCGGCCTCGAAGCAACCGTCGAATCAAACTGAGGTTGAGCCTTCGCAGTTTCCACATGCCATCGTCCCCACCTTGAGGCGAACCTGGCAACTGTGGATAGACA
>CBDTUG010000328.1:0-3320 GCA_965363555.1 uncultured Thermoanaerobaculia bacterium | reverse complement strand
GCGGACAGAGTCCGCGTGCCGGGCGTCAAGCGACGGCACCCCTCTCTGTGATCTTCTCCGTGTTCTCTGTGCCTCTGTGGTTGATTGTTTTCTGGGTTTTTGCAGGAGACTGAGCTGAGAGCTGACAGCTTCGGCCCGGTTTCACCGCTTGCGCCCCGTGATGATCCACCGGGTGGGGCCGACGTCGGTTCGTTCAATCGAACTCAGCCCGGCGTCAAGCATCCAGGACCTAATGTCGGCCTCGGTCCAGGTGTCACCAAAATCTCTCATGTGGATGGCGAACAGTGTGCCCAGTTCGGGGCCGCAGCGGTCCGGGTCGATTTGAAAGTCGAGGATGCAGAGCCTGCCATCCGGCGCCAGGGCGTCGGCCGCACGCCGGATCAACCCTGAGGCCTGCTCAGCCAACTCCTGATGCAGGACATTGGCGATCAGGACGAGGTCGAAGCCATGGCCGAGGTCGCCCGTGAGGTAATCGCCTCCCACGAACTCGATGCGCCCTTCGAAATCTGTTCCTCGATAGAGTTCCCGGCCGGCGGAGGCCGTCTCCGGAATGTCGAACACGGTTGCCGAGACGCCGGGCGCCTTCTCGCAGATGACCTGTGCCCAGTGGCCCAGGCTTCCGCCGATATCCAGCATGGAACGAACACCTTCGAGATCAATATGGTCGACAACGGTTTTGGCCGTCCGGATGCCGATCCCCCGCATCGCCCTGGCGAACTCCAGGACCTCTTCCGGCTTTTTCTCCCGACGGGGCCAACCCCCGGTGCGAAGCCAGGTCTCCAGGTTTTCTCCCCAGTTTGAGTACATCTGGTGGGAGTGCTCCAAAAAGGGCGCCAGATCGTCCGGGCCTTGAGCGAAGAGAGGTTCGAGTTCCGGGACCAGCCGGAAAGTGTCTTCGCTGACTTCCAACACACCCATTGCGACCAGGGCCCGTACGACCTTGTCGCACGCCTCCGGCGCCAGCCCGAGGTCTTCAGAAATCGTATCGAAGGTGGCCGGTGAACGGGCCAAACGGCTCAAGATGCCGCATTTCGCCGCGGTCGTCACCGTTCGGTGGCCCGCGAAGTTCCACAGGAGCTCTTGAAGTCCCTTGAGGTCAAGCTTTAGTGTCATCGTCTATCCCTTTCCCAGGGTCCCCGGTCGTGTTCAACTGTTGGCCGTCTCATGCCAGGCTCAAAGAAATGATTTGAGGTTTTGACGGGAGAGTTTGGTGTCACGCAGAATTTTTGACAGAAGACCGGGGCCGATCGTCTCGCCTGAATGAACTGGAACAGAGGTGGCCCTACAGTCCGGATGCCGAAGGATATGGTGGATGCCCCTGATGCGAGATACCGTAAATCCGGCGTTCTCGAGAGCACGGATGAGTCTTCGACCCGTGACCCTCAGCTGAGGTGTCATGATGCGATACGGACCCGCTGTACGCCGACAAACTCAAGTGCTCCGGATGGAGGGCCCTGCTCTTCGAGGCAGAGCTCAATAACCTCCTGGATTCTCACCATCAGTTCATCCAGAGAACGAGCCTGCGTATGGCAGCCTTGAAGAGAAGGGACTGAGGCCACGTAGAAGCCATCGGTATCCCGCTCGACAACAACGTCATAATCCCTGGTCATGTGGATATTCTACCATCCCAATGAGAGCAGGGAATTTCTACTTCAGGCGCTCGATCCCTGCACGCACCTGGGCTGGTAGAATCGGGCCGGAGGTTCTCCTGAACAATCAGGGCGCGACCCGCCGAAGCTGGTTCCACCGACATCCCTTGCTGGCAAGATTTCTTGGGGTTTCTTTCGCCCTCATCATAGGGATTGTGGCCGCGGAAGGGATTCTCCGGGCCCGAGGCACCTTCAAACTTGGACAGGAGCGGGCTATCAGGTTGAGGGAACACAGCCCCGACAGCTTGCGACACCTCTCTTTCAGCGACGAGCCTGCCCCCGAGCAATCGGGCCGCATCTACCGGCTCGCTATTGACGGCCATGGCTTCATAATGCCGGGGGCTCTCCACCAGGATCCCGACGTCACCCTGGTATTCCTAGGTGGCTCAACGACGGAGTGTCTCATGATGGAAGACGATCACCGTTTCCCGTGCCGGGTCGGTGCCTTGCTCGAGGGCAGTACCGGCCTGGAGGTGAACGCATACAACGGCGGGATAAGCGGCAACCACAGTCTGCACTCCATCAACGTGCTCCTCAACAAGGTTCTGCCCTTGAGGCCCCAAATTGTGGTGATGATGCACAACATCAACGATCTGGTGGTTCTGATGCACGAGGGGAGCTACTGGAACAACAATCCCACCCGGTCAATCATCGAGGTCATCGGGGGCTACCGGGTGTTCCGTATCTTCAAGAACCTGTTAATTCCCAACCTCTACGAGAAGATGAGGACCCTCCGTTTACGCCCGCCGGACGAGTTTGCCCGAGTTCGGGGGAGGAAGATCATCATCGATGAAGACTGGATGTTGGGACAGTTCGAGGCCAATCTTCAGACCTTTTTGGAGATTTGCAGGGCCCGTGAAATCACCCCCGTGCTCTTGACACAGAACAGCCGGTTCAAGGAGCATCCCGCCCCCGAGGTCGAGGCCCAGACCAGTCTGCTCGCCCTCGATAACCCTTTCAAATACCAGGCTTTCCGGAGGCTCCACATGTTGTTCAACGGCTCCATCCGTACAGTTGGTGCGAAGAACGGCGTGATGGTGATCGACCTCGCCGGCGAGGTCCCCCAAGAGCGAGAGTACATCTATGATTCAGTCCACCTGAGTCGGAGGGGAAGCGATCTCGTCTCTGCAATCATCGCCGATCGGCTCATGTCTCTGATGCCGGTCAGTTCCGGTGAAAAGGGGATCTCGGAAGCTGAAGAGTATTGAATCACCGGCGCCTTTCGGGTGCCGGTTAAGCGCTCACGGATTTGGTCGTAGGTATCTCGCCGATGGCCTCTACAGCCACTACCAGAATTTCGAACGTTTCGACGAGACCGCCGTACCGTTTTTGTGTCGGGTCCCGACGGTTTGCATTCAACGCCCGACCTCGTACACTCCCACCACACCATGGTTGATCACCGGCACCACACCGAGACTTTGACTTCCTCTGAGGGCGAGGTGCAGCGAGGCTTTACCCTGCCTGATCGGTGGAGGTTGGAGAGGTTGCTGGGGGTCGGCGGTCAAGGTGAGGTGTGGTTGGCCTTCGATCAGGAGTTGCAGGAGCGGGTTGCTGTCAAGGTCCTGGCCCGGCCCGATAGCCCAACGGCAGTCGAGAGGCTCAAGCGCGAAGTGCGCGTCGGCCGGAAGCTGCGTCGCGAGAATCTCGTTCAGATTTATGAGCTGGTCGATG
>CBDTUG010000327.1:0-3322 GCA_965363555.1 uncultured Thermoanaerobaculia bacterium | reverse complement strand
TCCCGGCCCGGCCCACGTGCCGAACACTGGGTCAGCAACAGCGACCTTGCACCGGCGGTGAAGAGATTTCCCCCAGAAAAATCGTTGATGAAAAACTCCTCAAGCCTTTCCAGTTTGGCCTGTGGCAACCCACCCTCGTGGTCCTGCCAATCTTTTTCATTCCTGAAAGGTACGTCGAAACGGGCCAAGGGGAAGCCCAACTCCCGAACCAGCATCATGCCCGGCTGGCCCAGGACTGATCCAAGGCGCCACCCGCCGCCAAAGCCCCGCAGTGCGTTGGGCGCCTCAACCACGGTGAATCCGTCATAGGGATACTTCAGGCCTGCCTCGGCAAACTCTTCCAGACGATCCGCCACTCGTTCACGGATGGCATCTCGCGCATCTGACAGATCCTCAACCGTTCTCAAGTGACCCGGCGTTAACAGCAATTCCAGCTTGACGCCCCCAGCGTCGAAGGCAAAAGTCTCGAAGACCGACGCCACGACCGCAGCCCCGTCCACCGGCGCGCCTGGTTTAAAAAGAAAGGTCGACCGCCCTTCGGCGGATTTCTGTTCATGGCGAGCCCCAGGGCCGGCCGCCAGCCACCCTTCGGGCACCGTGACCTGGAGATCAACATCGTAGAAATCCGGACCCTGGTCCCTGCCGTCCTTGGACTCCACCGCCGCCCCGGCCAGGGGAAGCCAGGCAATAGCGGGCATCAGGGCCACGTACCGGCGATCGTTCAAACCTCGTTCGTAGCCCAGGATATAGAGCTGTGATTCCATTGCCGGTAATCGCTCGGGCGTGCGAACCGCATCCAGATAACCGAAACGAATGTCGGGCTTGCCCGAGTATCGCAAGCTCACCAGCCGCCTCGTCCCGGGGTCAATGCTCAGATCCAGTTCCAACAGACCATTCGAGTGCTCAAAGGTGATGTCCGTCCCGTCGATCGTGACCTCGTGGACCTCGAGGCCCGGATTGAGGGTCAGCAGAACCTGATCAAGGGCCACGTCGGGGGGTGCAGAGATGACAACCTCCGCCTCAACACTGATCGCTTTCCCGGGCTCGATGTCCGTCGCGGCCTCGATTCGAACGATGTCCGGACGCATCTCGGAGGCTCTTGCCTCGTGGGCAGCCTGCCATTCGTCCAGCTGTTTGAGATTGGAGGCCCTGAGGCCGGCGCCGGCGCCCAACAACAACAACGCCACGGCCATCAATCCAGCGCCGAGAGCGATCCGAAAACGACGGGAACCGCCATCCAGTCGGGGATGCACGGCAACAGCCAGTGCCAAAAGGCCGGACGCCGCCACCAGGTACCCCAGACGCTGCAAAAAGCCTACAAAATCGACCATGGCCGGGAGAATGTCTGACGGAAACAGCACCGAGTACATGCCGCTGACGTCGAGGAAGACTGAGGCAACGGGCGAAACCTTGAACGAGGCCCAGATGACGCCGACCAACGCCCCGATTGTGACCACAGCGGCGATTAGACGGTTACGGACCAGAAGGGTCACAAGATAGGTCAGGGCCAGGCCGAAGGCCATGGCCGGCAGGCACATAAAGAGCACGAACATCACGAGGGACGTCGGTTGCAAAGGCTGTCCGATCGGAGCACCCAGTGCGGGCAGTGCAAACCCCAGCAACTGCATCAAGGCCACCATCACCCACGCCGGCACCCAGGCGGCCAGCAACTGCGCCGTGAACCGCCCCACCATCAACTCAGGCGTCGTTATCGGACGGGCATCGAGCACCTCTACCATGCGCTCTCGGACATCCCTGGCCCGTACGTCAAAGGCCATGAACACCAGACCGAAGAGGAAGAAAGCGACGTAGTAGAGCCCCATCGCACCAATCAGAAAACGCGGACCGATGTTGGCCGCTGTGGCCGAATACGAAGAAAAGAAGGCATGCAGCCCGCAGTAGTAGAGGTAGATCACCAGGCCCGACAGGAGGGCCAGCGTCAAGAAGATCCAATACCGAACCAGGCGGCGCGTCAGGCGCAGTTCCGCCCACATGACTGAAGCTACGACATCAGAACGCATCGCTTTACTCCCCTTCTTCCAGGGCCAGTCCACGCCCACGGCCGACCATGAAGGCCAGGTAGGCCTCTTCGAGCGTCGGATCGGCCACGGGCGTCGATCCGGAGACAGCGCCTTCACCCTTGAGAACACCGCGAATATGCACGCGCCCCCCATGGGCCGAGCGCGCAACAACCTCTATGAGGTCCAGAACCCCCGCCTCACCCGCCTGCTCCACCTCGACCTCGACAACTTTGCCCCGGGAACGCTGCAGCAGCTCCGATGGCGAGCCCCTGAAGACCACTGTTCCACGGTCAATCAGAGCCAGATCTTCACAGCCCGACCCCAGATCAGCCACGATATGGGTAGAGAGGATGATCGTGCGATCCTTGGCCAACTCGGCCATCACCGCCCTGAATCTGAGGCGCTCCTCAGGGTCCAGACCAACCGTCGGTTCGTCAACCACCAGAAAACGCGGCTCGTGAACCAATGCCTGCGCAACGCCCAGCCGCCTCAGCATGCCGCCTGAGAGCTTCTTGACCTTACGATCCGAGACTTCGGCCAGGCCGACTTGCTCCAGCACCTGATCCACCCGCTGCCGCCTCTCAGCTTGATCTCTCATCCCCGAGAGCGTGGCCAGAGTATCGAGGACCTCGGCGACCCGGTGCAATCGCCAGGCGCCGAACTCCTGAGGCAGGTAACCAATCAGCGAGCGGACGGCATCTCTCTGCGTGACGACGTCGTAGCCGCCAACCGACGCACGGCCCTCGGTCGGGACTATCAGCGTGCAGAGAATCCGCATCAAGGTGCTCTTCCCCGCGCCGTTGGGCCCTAGCAGACCGAAGAGCCCGGTTCCTATCCTGAGGTCGACGCCATCGAGGGCGACCGTGCCGCCCTTGTAGACGTGGCGGACCCCCTCGACAACACAAAAGGACTCAGCAGTAATCGTCTCAGACCCTTGTGGCATTTTCCTTCTCCCTTAACCTTGTCAAACGGCCCCTATTGTACGGCGAAAACACTCCGAGCGAACGAAGCTCCGTATGATAGAGATACGGAAAATTGGGGTCAGAGTTCCGGGTTGAGGTCAAAGGGTCAAAGAGTCGAAGAGGTCGAAGGGGTCTATGAATCCGAAGGGCCGAACAGCCAACGCCGGCGTAAAAACCCGAGAGCACCCAATACCTCCAACGGGGCGTGCGGTCCTTGATGTTGTCCTGCGGCACCCACCCATTTCGGACAATGACGCGGACAACGTCAAGGGGGGCAACCCGCGGGGAGCGCTGCGGCAATCGAGTCTCGGCCAACGCCGTAGGCCGCCGAGGTCATTT
>CBDTUG010000326.1:0-3324 GCA_965363555.1 uncultured Thermoanaerobaculia bacterium | reverse complement strand
ATACTTTTTTTGACACGGGATCCTCCATAATCGCTCGATTCGTCACAGTTAATAGGCGATACCCGTGACAAATGCAACCCATGGTTAGTTTCCGTCCTGATTTCAGGTCGTCGCCGTGGCACGCATGGAGAAGGGCTAGCCAAGTGGAGAAGAACAGTGTCCCCTATAATTAATAATCCTTCAATCATCAACGAGGTAGCCGATTTCCTGGAGCCTGGAACGGGTTTCGCCCCCAATCACCGGCGGCCGGCCGCCGGTCGGCCAGTGCACTGGGAACTGTTTTTCAATCTCCCACAAGAGCCCAGCGACAGTTTCGGGTTGCTCATCGGCGAGGTTCTGAAGCTGTTGCGGGTCTTTTTGAAGGTCGTAAAGTTCAACGTGACCGGAATTATTTGTGGTCAGCCGGTTGGTGCCGACCCGAACGGAGCGATATGCTGCTGCCAACGATTCCCGATCAAGCTCCGGATTCAGGCGACCAAGCAGACCAAGCAGACCGGCAGACGGTCCGGCGTACTCCGCGAACACAGGGCGCTCACTTGATTCCTCAACCGGTCCCAGCAAGGACCTGCTCACTTCCGTTCGAGGTCCCCAGTCAACCTGAGCCAGATCCAAAATCGTCGAAAAGAGATCCGTCAGCATGACCGGGTCATTCCGCTGACCGGGTGACAGGCAACCCTGAGTATGAATAACAAGAGGCACCTTGAGAAGCGTCTCGTGAAGCGAAAACTGGTGCTCGGCGAGTCCGTGCTCACCAAGGTTTTCGCCATGGTCGGATGTCACCACAAAGACGGTGTTTTCCCCCAGGCCCCTATCCATAAGGTTCCGCAGGAGATCTCCAAATAGACGGTCCACCAGATGCACATCGCCCTGGTACAGGCTGGTCACCATTTTGCGATCCGATGGATTCAGGGAGACTACACCGGCGTTGACTTTATGCCCCCAGGCCACCGGCAACCAGTCGTGCCGATTCAGACCGCCGAACATCTCCTGCCGAATCTCGAGCGGTGGATCGTAGGGCAGGTGCGCTTCAAGCAGGTTTACGAACAGAAAGAACGGACGGTCATCGTCTCTCTGCGAAAGCCACTTTGTGACCTTCCGAACACTCCCGTGGCCACCCTGATCGCCGTTTGCTAATCGCGCGCCCGCAGAGAAAAAACCCGGTACCTTTGTCTCTGTCTTGACCTCGAAACCCCGTAACAATCGAGCGCCCCCGTCACCGAGCCATGGGTTGGAGAAAAACGCCGCCGTTTCGTAACCCGACGCGGCCAGCTTCTCGGCCAGAGTCTCCATATTTGTATCTAGCCTCGGGTTCTGTGCGGTGCACTGATGGTTCGACGGCAGCTTCCCCGTGAACATAGACGCATGCGACGGCACAGTCCAGGGACCGACCGCCCAAGCATTGTTGAAGACCGTCGATTCTCCGGAAAATGCGGCGAGGTTTGGCGTAACTTGTTCGTTGATCGCATCGGCTCTGACCGTATCCAGTACCACCAGCACGATATTGGGAGGCTCGGGAGGAGCAGTGCCGCATCCCCAAGCAGCCAATACACATACAGCCCAAATCTGTCTAAAACCCCAGGCCTTCACCCGCAAATCCTAGCACAGGGTGCTTCGGCAAATTATATGAGAGACAGTGTTTTGTCCTTGCGGATATGGAGTGATCGTCGGTTTCAGCTGTAGCGTCAGGAATTGTGCCGGGGCGGTGGAGCGGGACCGCAAGACCCTCCCCTTAGCCGTCCCGGTCGCCGACGTCTGATTGACGATCCCTTCTTCACTGGGGACGAGCGCTGTGGCGTTCAATGGCACGAATCCGGGGTGGGTTGCCCGGGATTTAACCGGCGTCATCGATATTTTGGTCGGCTGTGGCAAAGCCGATACCAGTCCCGGTACATCGGAGAGCAGGGCTGTCTGGATCTTCGGGATCGACCAAGAACGTCTCGTATTACGTGCGCGAGACGGCTGAGGCGAGGCGACTGATGATTGGCACCGTTTCCTGTCCCCTTCTTTTGTCCCCTTCTTTGGTGGTGGAGCTTTTGGAGTCTTAAGATCACGGAGGTTCTATTCAATCATTGACTTTTTGATTCTGTGACCGACATTGATAGAGAGACCAAACGTCGGAGGCAAGAGATGAAGACAATGATGGAAAAGGTGTTGGTTACAGCCGTAATCCTCTTGGTTCTGTTTGTCATAGAGGGGACCGCTACCGCCCAACTCAATCAGCCGTTGCACGAGGACGGCTGGATTTCCGCCGCGGCGCACGCTCCCGGTTTGCAGGGGTCCATCTGGAGAACAGACCTCTGGATCTACTGCAGCGAGGGTAGTAGCTCCGTGGACCTCTTCTTCTGTCCGTCCGGTCACGACAATACCGATGTTGTCCCTATTCGTGTTGAAACTGGATCCCTCGTGATGCACTTCGAGGACGTGGTTGAGCACTTCCTTGAGGTCGGTAGCGGCACCTGGGTGGGATCAATTCACTACACCGCGGAGGCGAATATCCAGGTGTGGGCGCGAGTGTATTCAATCAGCCCGGACGGGAGCCGGTCGTACGGTCAGGTTATCCAGGGAATCCCGACCGCCGATATGTCGCCGGATGTGCCCACGGATACGAACTTCAGAGTTCATCAGCACCTGTGCGCCATGAAGCACACTGCGGACGGGCGCTTCAGGGTCAACATCGGGATTTTGAACCCAACCGGTGTGGCGGCACATTACAGGGTGGAAATGTTTGGTCCAGATGGTAATTACAGCCTGCCGGGCCTGCCTGCCGCCATCCCTGTGGAGGTGCCACCGTTCTCAATGAATCAACTGAGTGATCCATTTGGGGCCATCAACGACGGTGACTGGAACAACGCCATCATCCAGGTGCTCTGCGACACCGTAGGCGCAGGAACGCTGGCCTACGCCTCAGTCGTCGATAACGCCACCAACGATGCCTATTTCACTCCGGCCTTCAAAGTGCTCAGCCCAGGCGATTAGCGGATCGATCACGTAGCAGCCATAGGCAAAGTAACTACTCCTTCGGGTTAACCCCTCAATAATAGAGATTGGTGCCACCGACCCATTAGATCGACACCGTGGCGATGGAGTCCACCAGCGTCTATTGGATTCCGCTGTACGAGATTCTTGAGGAACGCGGTTTTGAGGTCATTCTGGTCAATGCCAGGGACTTCAAAAGCGTGCCGGGGCGCAAGACGGACGTCTTGGACTGCCAATGGCTCCAGGAACTCCACATGTACGGACTTCTCCGCGGGAGCTTTCGTCCTGACGCCGAGATCGCGGAGGTCCTTGCCGAAGCAAGAGATTTCAGGTGCAAAGCATCCAAAG
>CBDTUG010000325.1:0-3327 GCA_965363555.1 uncultured Thermoanaerobaculia bacterium | reverse complement strand
CAACGTTCGGCCTCGGCCCATCGATCCAACCTGAAGGCACACCGCCCCCTGAGAAAGGCCACCTCGGCGACTGGAATATCCTCCGAGGTCAACCCTGCGACGATCTCAAGGGCTGTTGCCGCCTCTCCATACATCGCATGGCGGAAGAGGCAGCCGGCCACCAGCCATCGTTCCCGAGGTGAAAGATCATCCTGTGCCTCGAGCCTGCGAGCCGCCTCCAATGCCGGCAAATCTCCCTGGTCTCTTTCGAGCAATTGTTTCAGGATCCTCCGCCCATCCTCAGTCTCGGGGTCGGCAGCAACCGCTTCAATCGCCCTCCGACTTGACCGGGGGAGCCGACGGGATGCATGCACAATCGAACGCTGAAGCTCCGACGAGAGCCCATTGAGAACGCACTTTCGGGCCACTCCGGCAGCGGCCTCACGCAACTGGGGGGAGCCGGCCGTATCCAAGGAGGGAATCACCAACTCGGCAGCTCTCTGGGCATCAGAGTCCACCAACATCTCAGCCAGCTCAACCCTTGCAACCTCACCGAGGGCTACGCTCTCCACCGCTCGCTCGAGAAAGGCCTTTTCCGCCTCATGGGCGCCATAAGTCCGAGCCACCCTGGCCAGTACCATGGCCTGCCCGTACGGGAGTGGGATCTGTTGATTGAGCCGATGCGCCTTGGATATTTCCTGCTCAGTGGCGCGCATGACAGCTCTCTCACCACCCGGCACACCTGCCGAGAGACCTATCAATATCAACACGGTAATAATTCCTGTTTTCAACCCACCATTCTAACCCGGCCGAAGTTACAATCATTCCATGACGTCCTCCTGCCCGTTGACCAGGATCCTTGCCCGACCTTCTCGCCGGTTTTCGAAGCGAAAGGCGCAGAACGCAATGAAATTCGGTGATCTCGCAAGATGAGTGAGCGAAGGCATACTTGCAGTACGTCGAGCGAGCGAATCGAGAAAGCGCCGAAGGTCGGTGTGTTCGGCGCCTTGCAGCCGTACACCGGAGGGAAGGTCGGGCTTACCATCGCACTGATCTCTTTGCTGGTTCTGCTGGCCGTCACCTTGATCCGGATCTCTTTGGTCAACGAATTGCCCGACCAGGGTTTCTTCGCCAAATACACCGAGATCGCCGGGGAGATTCTGGCAGGCCACACTCCACATGAACGACTGGGGGACCTCAGCATGGGCTATCTGTGGCTCGTTGTCCTGTGCCTGGGCCCTCTCGGCCTCGATGTCGTGACTCTCCGCGCCGCCCAGATCATCAGTCTTTCCCTGGCCGCAGCCTTTTGTGGCGCAGCGGCTTGGCGGCGATGGGGTCTCGCCGCGGGCGTCGCCGCGACGGCCGTTCTTCTGGTCAGCCGGGCCGCCCTGGTCAACGCCACAGAAGTCGAGCCGGAGACACTGATCCTCGTCTTGAGTTCGATCGGTCTCAGCCTGATCGTAACCTCTGACCGGCCAGGCGTTCGAGCGGTCGCAGGCGTTGCTCTGGGTTTGGCCGTCGTCACCCGTCCATCTGTACTGCTGCCGGTGGTTCTGATGATCGTCGGGCTCTGGTGGAGAGCGCAACCACAACGAAGACTTCTCGCTCTCCTCCCGCTGATGCTCGGGATCGCTCTCCCCGTTCTGACAACACGCCTGGCCATGACCTGGACTTCCGGCGTTCCCTCGACTCCGATGAACCCCGGGACGGTCCTCTCAGAGGGGTGGAACCCCATGGCCACTGGATATCTCGGAGAAGCACCTGCGGTCGTCAAGGATATTGAACACAACCTCGGCCTTCCGGACGGTCTTCACGTCGCCTACCGGGTGGTGGCCGCTCGAGCCACCGGCCGCCCCATGTCACCCCAGACCGCAAACACTTTCTGGGCCGGACGTGCCCTGGCTTTTGTCAGACACGAACCCGCCGCCGCCCTGAAGCTGGGCCTTCGGAAGGCAATCCTGGCACTGCACTCCTACGATGCATGGGATCTGAAAACTCTTCAGCGAAAAACCGAAAACCTGGCCGGAGGCCCGTTTATCCCCTTTGGGGTGCTGGCCGCCCTCGCCACCCTGGGTCTCATATTCACCTGGCGGCATCCCTGGACCCCAGCCCTCGGGCTGTGGGTCGGTGGATGTTGGCTGGTGATGATTCTGTTCTACGTCACGGCACGCCAACGCAACGTGCTTCTCCCTGCCGTCGCTCTGCTGATCGGCCTTGCCGTAAAAGGTGTCGTTTCCGCCTGGCGTTCTGACCGGCGGCGAATAGTTGGTCTCGCTCTCACCGCCGCTCTCCTCTCGGCAGTCCTGTTGAGCCTGGAGGGCACAGCTCAAACCGAAGACCGACACGGCTGGCGCCTGCTCGATGCCCAGGAAGTCGCCGCGATTGAGGCACAAACAGCACCCCGGAAGGAAGATGTCGCTACTTGGTTGGCGCGGGGCGCCACTTTTCTGGACCGGTCGGCTCTTGATACTGCCGATCCCTGGGTGGTCGATCAAGAGATTCGAAAGCAACTGGCTCACCCACAACAACCACAACGGTATTTCGACCTGGCTCTGGTGATGATCGAGATTGGACGACTTGCCGACGCCGAACAACTCCTTCAATCCCTCGAAACTCAAGGTTACCAACCGCGACGAGGCGCCAGGTGGTGCTCTTCGACCGCTTATCACATGGCTCGATGCCGGCTGATGAGAGGCGACATTCCTGAGGCCCACTCTCTGATTCAACGAGCGCACCGGCAGGCCCCTGGAGACCCGCGAGCCCTTGCCCTGCAGGCCGTACTCTCCGAGCTCACCGGCAACTCCGTCGAATTCGAGGTCTCCCGCAAAGCGTTGAACGTCCTATTCGACCCCTTCACCGCAGATCAGGCCCTGGCCCAGGCCTACAGAGACTCAGGCCAACCCTCGGCCGCGGTCCCCCTGCTGGCCGAAATTCGGGACACGTTGCCGGAATGGACCGGCCAACCACAGCGTTGACCAATTAGTATCCGAGGCCCGGCCGGAAACCCCAATGCTACCCGCCGGTGGGTCTTGTGTGGTGAGTTCGAAGAACGAGGAGAAGATAGATGCCTTGCCCATCATCGACGACGAGTGACGAAGAGCTCGCCCACAACCCCCATCGGCCCAGAGGGTTGCGACGGCATTGGTCTGGCCTCATCGTTCCCGCTCCTCGAAGATGGGGGAGCATCAACTTCGTCGCGGCGCCTAGGAACCGACGCCCGGTCGGAGGCCGGTGGAGCCGTCAGGCTCCGCATCCGAAGGATGCTGCGTGGGCTGGAATCCAGACCAATGGCGTTCGCAACTGGCAGTATCGAGGTTTTTCGGCCGGACCTCTAGCGGCCCGATGTCA
>CBDTUG010000324.1:0-3332 GCA_965363555.1 uncultured Thermoanaerobaculia bacterium | reverse complement strand
CACAACCTGGCTTTTCATGATCTCGGTTTCTTGCTCCGCCGCATGGAGGAGCTCAAGCCCCGCAGCGAGTTTGGCTTCAATGTCGATACGTGAAGCCTCTGCATCTCTTCGGACCCGCTCCAACTCAAATTCCGCAGCCTCTCTGGAACCCTGGTTTCGATCAAAGATCGGAATCGGAAGGGACATCCCCGCAACCCATGCGGATTGCCCGGTCTCTGAAAACCGGCGAGGGCCCAGACTGACGGTGAGGTCTGGAACACGGAACGCACTTTCGACATCCAAGACATTCTGTTGGCGTTGGATCATATCCTCCAGGCGAACGACTTCCGGTGTCTGCAACAGAAGAGACCGAAGCAGCGCGAGAGAGGGTGGCGGCGTCGGCTCAGGCAGTTCACCGGCGGCACGGTCGAAGGAAGGCACACCCGAACCCCATGTGGCCGACAGTCGGACCCTCGCCACCGTCAGATCACGAACCGCACGATTCCTTCGAACCCTGGCTTGTGCCACCTCGATATCGGCCCGAGTGCCCTCCACGGGCGAAACCTTGCCTGCATCGACTCGTGCCCGAACGGTGGTTGCAAACCGATCGGCCAAGGCCAGTAGCTCCTCGGCAAGGACTTTTCGCTCCTGGGCGGCTAGAACCCGATAGTACGCCGAAGTCGTACGTGAAACGACATCCAATCGAACCGCTTCGAGGTCACGCCCCGCCAGAATCTGTTCGGAGTGGGCTAAGGCGCGTCGGCGCCGTCTTTTGCCACCCAGTATAATTTCCTGACTGATGACAGCCGTGGTTTCAGCAGCATCAAATCCGTCGAGATCGCCGCTTCCTCCAAAGTTTTCGGTCTCCAACGAGAACTCCGGGTTCGGCAGCAGTCCCGCCTGGGTCGCCCGAGCCTCGGCGGCGGACACTGAGTGCTTGGCGGCGCCAAGGGATGGGTTCAGCCGAACCGCTGCCTCGACCGCCTGCTCAAGGGTGATGTCACCTTCGAGGGGCACAGCCGTAACCACAGCAGCCGACGGCAACATCACCGCCGTAATAAATAGAGTTTTCAATAGAATACGCATAGGAATCTCCTCGTCAAACAAACGCCCTGAGGGCCGAACGGCAAAACCGAGGCCCATACTAATGTTGATGAGTTGTGAGGAGATCTAGGTCAGAAGAATGACCGTCGAGAGGAGCGTCAGCGACTGCGAGCGCCGGTCATTGACGCCGCGAAAAAGCACGTTTCGGCCTCCCCAATCACCATCGCCTCTCAGTACATTTGAGCGAACTCCGGCGATGATGTCGGGAGAAGAAAGCGAGCCCTTCCTGGTTTTCATGGGCACAATTCTTAGCTGCACGTCAACACAGTCACCACACGAGGAGGCATCTGTCACACCGTTCACGCCGGCTCCGTGATCGTCAGGCACCACAGGACTGCAGCACCCGTCAAAAAACGATTCAACATCGATGTGACCGTCGGCGCCCACGCAGACCACGGCAACGCCGATCTGGGCGCCACCGGTTGTAGCGAACAGAGCGATCAGCAGATACACCGCTGCGGTCATCAATCGTGGTTGCGTAGTCATAGATGCCAAAGGGCCTTCAGGAATTGTCCGCATTGCTCTCGGATCGATCCCTGACCGCCTGTAATTCTACAAGGCTCCTTGAGGCTGTCAAATTTCGGCCAAAAACAGACTGCAACGGTTCCCAAATGCACGAAGAGTCGTCCATTTCCGAACAGCTGAGGCGTCCAGATCCGGACAGTTCCCGGGTTCCTCCTTGATGAACCCTTTCCGTAAGCTGGCATGGATCTTCCAGTAGGCCTTTGCGGGAGGCAGCATGGATCGACCCTTGGACCAAAAAGAAATCAAGGCTCACCAGATCAGAAAACTGGGCGTGCTCGTGGTCGGACTCGGGCTCGCTGTGGTTTCGGTCGTCGGCCTTAGATGGCTGCTTCAGCCGCACGTCGATGGCAACCGCGTACGTTTCGCCGAAGTCGACCAAGGCCCGATTGAGGCCACGATCCAGTGCTCCGGGACAGTCGTCCCCGCCATGGAACAGGTCATCCCGAGCCCTTTCCAGGCCCGAGTCCGCCGCCTGGTTGAGCAGCCAGGTTCATCTCTTGAGGCGGGGCAGGTCCTGCTCGAACTCGACGACACCCAGGCCCGCCTCGAGGTTGACCGCATTGTTGATGAGATCGCACTCAAGGAAAACAAACGCCGGAATCTCGGGGAAACCCTTGAAAGCCGCTTGGCCGAGCTGGCCGGCGAAACTGAGATTAAGCGCGAAAAGCTCGCTTTCCTGGAGGCAAAAACCGAGCAGCAACAGGCGCTGAATGAACTCGGTCTGACCAATGTTTACGAGCTGCGCAAGGCGCGTCTCGAGGAGAAGGTGGCGCGCATCGAATTGCGGCAGATCGAAGACAAATCAGGGAGAGAACAACGGGCGAACCGAACCGCCACCGAAGGGCTCGAGATCGAGCTGTCACAATTGGGGCGAGATCTGGCCGAAAAACAGGATCAACTTGAAAAGGCACAGGTACGTGCCGATCGGCCCGGCGTCTTGATCTGGATTGTCGACGACGAAGGCTCAACCGTCGCCAAAGGCGAGATACTCGCCAGGCTCGGAGATCTCACTCGTTTCCGGATCGAGGCCACCGTCTCGGACCTGCACGCGAACCGGATCGCCATCGGTATGATGGCCCGCGTGATTGTCGATGACCAGCTCCTCGACGGGCATATCAGCTCGATCCCACCGGCCATCGACAAGGGGGTCATGACCGTCAAGATCGAGCTTGACGACCCTTCGAGTCCCCTGCTCCACCTCAACCAGCGCCTGGACGTTCACATCGTCACCGAACGGCGGCCCATGGCACTGCGCATCGGCAAAGGACCGTTCATCAATGGCAGGGGCGCCCAGGACGTTTTTGTCGTCGACGGCGACACGGCCCGGCGCCGTCGAGTACAGATCGGCGTCGCGGGCATCGATTCGTTCGAAGTTGTCTCAGGGCTGGCTTTGGGCGAAAGAGTCATCATCTCCAACATGGACGATTTCAAACATACCGAGCGCCTGCGGGTGCGATAGGAGGTCTTAATGATCCAGCTCAATAACGTCGAAAAGGTCTACCGAACCGATCGAATCGAAACACTCGCCCTGTCCGGCGTGAACCTCACGGTTGACGAAGGTGATTTTGTCTCGATCATGGGCCCATCAGGGTCCGGCAAGAGCACACTGCTCAATATCATCGGTCTGCTGGACACGCACTCAAGTGGTGACCTCACCCTCAACGGGCGTACGATCAACGGCCTGGGTGACCGAAAACTGGCCCGTCTGCGCAACGAAAAGATCG
>CBDTUG010000323.1:0-3339 GCA_965363555.1 uncultured Thermoanaerobaculia bacterium | reverse complement strand
ATGCCACGGCGTCTCGGGCGTCTCGCCACGAAAACTGGTGAGAAGTGCGGGCTAACGGTCTTCTTCGAAAGCGCGGATTTTGTCAGGGTGCATGAAGAGCGTCGGCGACGCCTCTTCGAAAACCGTGGGCCGGATCTTGGTGATGCGGCGCCCACCGGCGGCTTTTCCTGCCTTGTCGAGGCTGTCGACGACGACAGTGGTTGCAAACCGAACGCCCTTTACGACGGTCGTTTCGGTGACCCGAAACCGCATTCCGGAGTTCTTTACGTTTTTGTTTTCTTCAAACATGGAAACCGGAAGGAACTCTGCGCCGAGATAATGATGATCATCTTCTGCGACAAAGGCCGCCCACCTGGTATTGATGAACGGGGAGATAAAAAAGTTGCCGGGAACGGAAAGCTCCAGAGCCTTGGCTGGTGTCCCTTCAAAATCAGTACCGCTTGATTTTCCGGAAAAAGCGACACCTTTGAGGGTCAGAGAATAGGGCAGAAGCGTGGACATCAATTTCATGTTGATGAGGCTTGGTGCGAGGTGAGTGGTTTGGGCTCTGTCGTCGAGCTTCCCACCAGTCGTCGCCCAGCCGCTAGCATTGTCGCTGACGATGACCACATCTCCCTCGGGCAATTCAAGTCTCCGTTGGCCTGTGGTCGTGTCGAAGTAAAGCGTGTAGGAGGTCGTTTGTCGTGTGCCGTCGGGCATTGCAGCGTCCTCAGTGACAGCCAGTTTCAAGATGCCTAGGGATTCGAAGGCTTGTCGGCCTCCCCAGGGCGCGATCGTCTTGTCAGTCAGGGCCTTCGGTGAGGTGGCGGCGGTCACGGTAACGGTGCAGGCTGCAATCAATCCAAACATGAATATGGTTTTCAATTTCATTCAATCCTCCGGTTATGAATTCCCCTCGTTGCACGAAGGAGTTCATAGTATACGCAAGAGTCGTGCCGGGAACGATGGCTTCAGGCGTATTCAGAACCTACGGAGCAGCTACAAAAAGGCACAAAAAGGATGCCAATTAGCCACCCACCAACTCCGGCCGGGTTCCCCCAGACCGGCGCCTTGACCTGCCGGATACAATTGATAGATGGCTTTGACGCCGAAGGTTCGTATTGAGGATATCGTCAGCCGGGTGGAGCAGTACCGCCCGGATCTGGACGAAGACCTTCTTCGCCATGCTTATGTCTTTGCGGCCAACCGCCATCAGGGCCAGGTACGTCGTTCGGGGGAGGCCTACCTGGTCCATCCTCTGACGGTCGCCTGGATCCTGGCCCAGATGGAGTTGGATGAGGTTGCGATTGCTGCCGGCCTGCTCCACGACCTCCTGGAGGACACCGAGACAACGGAATCGGAATTGGAAGCGAAATTTGGCCTCGATGTCAGCCGGCTGGTCGTTGCCTTGACCAAGATCTCAGTCTACGAGAGCTCCTATACGACTCGGGAAGAGACCGATGCCGAGAACTTCCGGCGTCTCCTGTTGGCGTCGATCGACGATGTTCGGGTGATCCTGATCAAACTGGCAGATCGACTCCATAACATGCGGACGCTGACCTTTCTCAGGCGAGAGCGCCAGGTGGCGATCGCTCAGGAAACCCTGGAGATCTACGCACCGATTTCAAACCGCCTCGGCATTGGTTCGATCAAGAGCGAATTGGAGGACTTGTGTTTCCGCTACCTCCATCCCCACGCCGCGGAACGTTTGGAACGCGAGATTGAGGAGCGGGCCGCTGCTGCCAAGAGGTGGTTCTCGAGAATCCAGGATGAGTTGCTTCAGATGGCCCAGGACCACAATATTCAGGGCACCATCGAAGGCCGGGTCAAGCATCACTATTCGGTTTTCAAGAAGCTCAAGGCGCAGGGAATCGACGTTTCCAACGTCTTCGACTTTCTGGCCTTTCGCATCATCGTGCCGACGGTGGCTGATTGTTATTCGACCCTGGGTTTGATTCATCAGGAGTGGTCACCGGTTCCGGGCCGAATCAAAGACTATATTGCCATGCCAAAGCCCAACGCCTACCAGTCACTCCATACCTCGGTGATCGGCCCCGAGGGCCATCCGTTCGAGATTCAAATCCGAACCGAGGCGATGCATAAGATCGCCGAGTTCGGTATTGCGGCGCATTGGAGTTACAAGGAAGGTGGGGTTGAACAGGATTCTCGTGTCATATGGTTGCGAAGCCTATTGGACAACAGCAACGACAGTTCACCGCGGGAGTTCTTGGATTCCCTCAAGGTGGATCTCTACCCGGACGAGGTCTATGCTTTTACGCCAAAGGGTGATGTGTTCTCCTTTCCGGCTGGAGCAACAATCCTGGATTTTGCCTACCGAATTCATACCGAGGTCGGCCATACCTGCGTCGGGGGCCGGATCAACGGCCGATGGGTCCCGCTGAAGACGACCCTGAATAACGGCGATATCGTTGAAATTAGTACTTCGGCCCAGCAGACGCCACACCACGATTGGTTGAGCCAGGTGGGGACCAATAAGGCGCGGTCCAAAATTAGGGCTTTCCTCAAGAAAGAGGAAAAGACCCGAGCGATTGAGGTCGGACGAAAGCTCTTAGAACGCGATATTCGGCGGCGAGGGGTCGGGCTTAAGCGCCTACTTGGATCCGACGCGATGAAGGCGGTTCTGGTGGCTCATGGTTTGGCCCGGGAAGAGGATTTGTTCGCAGCTCTGGGTTTCGGGCGTTTGTCGGCTCAGGCTATCGCTTCCCAGGTTGCCCCGGACGTGGACTCCCAGGCGCCGAGGCCCTCCGTTGAAGAACGGTTGGTGACCACCTCAGACAGTCCGAAAGAGAGCGGTGGCGGCCTGGAAGTCACAGGTGATTCGGATTTTCTGGTCTATGTCGCCCAATGCTGTGCACCCGTCCGTGGGGAGGATATCGTCGGTTTTGTCACCCGAGGCAAGGGTGTCGCCGTTCATGCGCGAACCTGCCCCAACGTCAAGAACCTGCTGTATCACCCTGAAAGGGAGATCTCAGTCCGGTGGTCCGGCGGTCCTGCCGAGAGTGGTGGCCGGGGTTCCCACGTTGATCTGGACATGATGTTCAGCGAGGACCCCGCGATGCTGACCTCAATTTCCCAGGCGATATCGGCCGAAAGTTCGGGAATCATCTCGTGCCACCTTCAATCGGAGCGGGATGAAGAGACGGGTTACGCCTCGATCACGGTTGTCGTTGACGACGCCGACCATCTTCGTCGGTTGATCGACCGACTGTTGTCTTTGAAAGGAATGCAGGAAGTCCAGCGCCGCAGCGGAAGGCGACGATTTTCGGCCGTACCTGCCTCTCGGTCCTAGCCCGCACTTCTGTCGTAGCGAAGTCAAGCCGTGATTGATGTGGGATTTTA
>CBDTUG010000322.1:0-3343 GCA_965363555.1 uncultured Thermoanaerobaculia bacterium | reverse complement strand
CTTTTTGGTCGACGCGGTCGGGAGTGGCGCCCCGCGGCCCTGGGCGGAGGTGTCGATGGGGGAGCGAAAGCAGAGGCGTCTCTTTTACCACCCAGCTTTCGATTTTGGCGCCCTTCCGGCCGATGGTTGGATTCGATCCGGGCTTCTCGGTTTGAGACCTTGGCGAGCTGTGGCGCCGCATATGGGCATCGATGTCACCAGTGAATCGTGGCGGGAAGACCTTCGTCGAATGGTCCTGGGTGAAATTGCACGGCACTCGATCGGAAGGGAGGACCTTGTCGTGATGGAGCGGTACGAGGTCTTCAGGTCCGGGCCGGGGTGGGTCGGAGCCCTGCCGGTCGATTGCCCGGTCTGTCCTGCTCCTCGCACGACCGAGGTTCAGTATTCACAGCACATTGTCTCCTTTGGTCATGATCCAAGAGGAGAGGACTCCTCAAGCGGAGATGACCCGATGTGCCGAGGATTCGTCAACCTTGACGATCAGATCAGTCCAATCGTTGCACTGTCCGCTCCTGATTCGACCACCGGAGAGACGGCAGACAACAGAGCGATGGTCCGGAATTTCTTGGGCGTGCAGAGCGCCCCAGTGTTTTTCTTTCCTTCCCGGGTGGCGGATCGAACACTGCCCAACAATCGAGATCACTATCTTCCGTTGATGGAGACGGTTACGGCGAACGGTAGCCGCCCGTTGGCCGAAAGCCTGAGAGAGGCACGCCGCTATTTCGATCAGTCGATAGGCCAGTGGGACGACCCTCTGAGCCGGTGTAGGAAGAACTTCATCATTGTTGTCACTGACGGCGGCGAGAGCTGTGAGAACCCCGAGGCTGTGTGTTCTGCGGCATCCGACCTGGCGGAGATCCCGGTCTACGTGGTTTTGTTTGGTGACACTCTTGATCAGGGTTTGCCCTCATCTCTTGATTGCATTGCATCCATGACCGGTGGTCGGGTGTATGGGGTGCAGAGTGGGGATGAGCTGATCGCCGCCTTCGAGGACGTCGTCCAGGACATCGAACAACGGTCTCGTGCCTTTGCGTCCTTAGTGGCGCCCAAGGGCGGATCGGAGCAGCGACCCGCGTTTCTCGCAAGGTTCACACCCCGTCGCGGCCGTTCGATTTGGGAGGGCCATGTGTCGGCCTACTCGGCGGGTTCTCTGTTTGGTTTGTCGGAAGGTCAGTCATTGGATGAGATCAATGCGTTGTGGGACGCCGGTGATGTCTTGGCAAGACGTTGGGATTGGGGTGATGTGCTGACGCCGAGTCCATTTGGAACATCTTCTGACCCTCGAGCGATGTATTTCGGAGTTGAGGACGACGCGATCTGGAGGCGAAGCCTCTTTGCGTATCCCGGAGACGGTCCAAGGTCTTTCGATCAAAGGTGGGAACTGGGACGTCTGGTCTTCGGGCGATGGCCGGACGTTGCCGAGGACGAAAACGACGAGGACCGAGCCAGATTGCGCAACACGGTGGATTTCGTCCGTGGCGTAGCGGTCGGGGTCGATGGAGGTGGACAGGCTCTGACGCTGAGAGATCCCGACATCTACGGATGGTGCGCGCCTGGGACAGGGAGGGGCAGCCGGAAATGTGAGACTGGAGAGCAACCCCAGGGGCTGGAGAAGCTGGGAGATATCTACCATTCCAGTCCCCAGGTAATGGCCTACCCTTCATGTTCGGCTTGTTACTGGACTGACTTTCATGGATATCGAGAGTTCTTTTCCCGACACCGACATCGGAGGTCAGTGCTTTTCGTCGGGGCTGATGACGGTGCAATGCATGCCTTTGACGCAGGTCTCTGGGATCCGGGCCCAGGGGAAGAGCCTGGCCCCCAATACGATGTCGGCAGCGGGAGGGAACTCTTCGCCTGGATTCCGCGTTCGGTAATGGGTACTTTTCCGGCTCTGGCTGGGACATCGAGTCATCGTTGGACGGTTGACGGAACGCCGTCCATTGCCGATGTCTGGATCAAACCGGATGGACCCTCTGGTTCCGATCGGGAATGGCGGACCTTACTCTTATGGGGCCAACGTCGTGGAGGCCGATCCTATGTCTGCCTGGATGTGACCGAGCCCGATCCGCTGGATGAAAATAGTCAGTCCGGGGCAGCCGGGAGGGTTTCAGGATCAGTACCGGCGGCCTCTGCTCTCAGGGATGCCGGTTGCCGAACCGGGGAGGGGAATGACGGCTGTTCACATTCCTGGCCCAAACTCCTCTGGGAGTTTACCGACGAATCTGATGAAGACCGAAATGGGGCGCCTGACCTTGGATTGACATGGTCCCGGCCTGCCGTTTCTTTTGTCCGTGTTGTTCGTGGTGGGGCGGTTGAGGAGCGGATGGTTGCCTTCTTCGGGGGTGGGCAGGGGGAAAACTCGTTGAGTGGCTCCTTCGGCAACGTCTCCGGGAATTTCATTTACGGCCTCGATGTGGAGACGGGTGAGATCCTGTTCAAGGCCGCGGTCGACGGCATGGTCCCGGGAGATGTTCAACTGCTGGATTTTGATTCGGACGGATTCGTGGAGAAGCTGTTTCTTGGGACCACGGCCGGCAAGGTCTATCGTGTCGGATTGCAGGATCCCGGTATTCTGGATTCGACAACGGGCCGTGTCGTATCCTGGAGACCAGAGATCATCTTTTCGGCAGGGCCAAACCAGCCCTTTTTCATGAGGCCGACGCTGGTCCCGGCTTTTGTCGATTTTCAAGGGAACGCTCATCTGGCGGTATTGATCGGATCCGGCAATCGGGACGACCTCCTTGATGAAAATCCGATTGCACATCGTTTCTACGCTTTCCAGGTGCGGGACAGTGGTTCTTTGTCGGAGGAGGACCTGGTCGGTCTGAATCAATGGTCGTCGGCGCTGGATGTGCCCCTCTTGGGATTGGGAGGTCGTAACGGCTGGTACCTGGAATTGCGCGCTTTCAATTCCAGGGGTCGTTGGGAGAAGGTGGTCACACCGGCGCTGGCGTACGAGGGCACGATCGTCTTTTCGACCTTCACCCCTGACGGTGGCAGTGGAAGCGGTGGCGAGACCTGTGGGCCCGGCGGGTTGGCGAAGACATACCGGGTCCGTATCAGCAACGGCAACCCTCTGCCGGGGAAGGAACGGCTCGAGGAGCATTCTCAACCAACTGTCTTCGTTGCTGACAACCAACTGTTCGTTGACAGCGCCGGCAGCATTCGGGTGTTTCAGGTCTCCGATGATCTCAAGCTCAAGGAATCACTGCCGCCATCGCCGGTCTCAGTCAGTCTGGTGGATTGGCGGGAAGAGTAGATATCCTGTGAATACGTCGCTAGCCCGTTCCCGTCCGGAAACGGCACTTTTTCGCAATTTCGTCGTCAGGCTGCGGGTTTC
>CBDTUG010000321.1:0-3370 GCA_965363555.1 uncultured Thermoanaerobaculia bacterium | reverse complement strand
ATCACGGTGAAACCGTGGACCCGCGATGCGGGTAGCGTGGGCGGTGAGCGAAGGCGTACTTGCGGTACGTTGAGTGAGTGAGTCGAGAAAGCGCCGAAGATCGTTGTGGTTTGCGCCTTGCAGCCGGACACTGGTGAGAAGTATGGGCTAGCCCCCTACAGGATCCTTTTTTATGCGCGTGGCGCACCATGATTTCTTAAAAAAGAAGCGTTTCTCACCCACCCACCCCTTCGATGCGCGCACCGCATGTCCAGGGTTCCGGAGGATAGAAACCACGAATCTTCAATCCTCACGAAACTCCAGGGCTAGTCGTAGTACTGCAAATACCACTCAATAAATCGCTTGATACCTTCTTCAATCGGTGTCGAGGGCTCGAATCCGACGGCATCTGAGAGCGCTTGCACATCAGCCGCCGTCGCCCGGACATCCCCAGGCTGCATCGGTAGTAGGTTTTTTTCGGCCTTGGTTCCAAGGGCATCTTCGATGACCTCGATGTATCGCAGCAGTTCAACGGAATCGTTGTTCCCGATGTTGAACACCCGCCACGGCGCGGCACTTGAGGATGGATCGGGCGCGTCGCCGGTCCACAGGGGATCGGACTGAGGCACGGCCGCCATCACCCGGACGACACCTTCGACAATATCGTCGATATAGGTGAAATCCCGTCTCATGTCACCCTGCCCATAGACGTCGATCGGCCGCCCGGCACGGATGGCCTGTGTGAACTTGAAGAGTGCCATGTCCGGCCGCCCCCAGGGCCCGTAGACCGTGAAAAAACGAAGGCCGGTTGTCGGAACACCGTAAAGGTGGGAGTAGGCGTGGGCCATCAACTCGTTGCTTTTTTTGGTGGCCGCGTAAAGGGACACCGGATGGTCAACGTTGTCATGAACGGAGAAGGGATAGGAGGTATTGGCGCCGTAGACCGAACTGGACGACGCATAGACCAGATGGCGAATGCTGTCACTATGCCTGCATCCCTCGAGGATATTGAGAAAGCCCACGATGTTCGCTTCAATGTAGGCACGGGGGTTTTCGATCGAATGGCGCACCCCGGCCTGTGCGGCTAGATTGACGACGACCGAGAACGCACTCTCCTCGAACAGACCCTCCATGCCTGCGCGGTCGGCAATATCGAGGTGTTTGAATATGAATCGGTCGTTTTTCTTGAGGATGTCGAGTCTGGCTTGTTTGAGAGAGGGATCGTAATAGTCGTTGAGATTGTCGACACCAACGACATCCCATCCCATGTCCAGCAGACGCCGCGAGAGATGGAAACCAATAAACCCGGCTGCCCCAGTAACAAGCGCTGATCCTTCGATCGTTTGTGATGAGGTCATGGACCCTCCCTTCGGCAGTCCACAATAACCTAACCCGGCGGAGCTGGGACAAAAGAAGCTATCAGCTGTCAGCAGCTTATCTCCAAATAGCCCTATGGGTATGTTCCTAACCGATTACTTCGACACCTCGCTTGACCAAACTGGGAAAAACGGCCGTCGAGTCAAAGCCAAACCGGCAGGCCGCGACCTCCACTGCTTCCGCATGAAGGTCGTATTCTCAATCTCCAGATCTAGTTGCCGAAGTCCAGGATTGTGGCCAAGGAGTTTTTCGACCAACTCGGCTCCGGCGGGTTGAGTTATGATCTCCATGGAGAGGGGGCTGTGATGCACTGGACCTACAGCTGTCCGAGATGCCAGGGAACACTTAATCCAGACGATACAGTGATACTGGTCGCCGAACATGCCGGGAAACGGATTCTGATGGGCCTTCACCCTGAGCCAGGGGTCTACCAGGTCCACCCTCCGCCGGGAATTACCGTCAAACCAGGGTCACGATGGCTGCTGACGTGCCCGCTCTGCGGCGTAGACTTGCGTAGCGACCTCTCGGAAGACTTGGCCCACCTTGACATGGCCTGCGGAGGCGATCCCCACAGGGTCTATTTTTCTCGCGTCGTCGGCGAGCAAGCGACGTTTGTCGTATCTGCTGAAGGCCTGCTGCACGACCACGGGATTCATACTGATCAATATGTCGAGGACCTGTTGCATCAGAGTTTCAAATAGTACAAAACTCGGCGGCCTAGTCGATCAAAAGGGTCGTTTCCTGAGCTGCGTCGTCCGTACCTCTCACCCATCAACCCTGGTCAATATGTCCTCAATCTGATCCCGGTGAACCGTGATGGTCAGCATCTTCAACCTGACAAAATCGTCACGATAGAAGTAGTAGCCCTTGAACTGCCCCTGGCGTGACGAACGGTTGGAGTCCTTGATCAGGAACCAATCGTGCCCATCCAGCCGCGTATGCCCCACCACGTGGATCCCGTGATCGTCGGTGCTCGTACCGTTTTCAAAGCGGAACTCCCTGGCGCTCTGGTCGATCAACTCAGCCGGGATATCGAACGAAGGAATCACCGCAACGTCCTCGAAACCGTTGAGGCCGGGTTCCGAAACGTCGCCCCCGATCACCAAGCTTCGACCATCTTTGACCGAGTCCCTGATGATCGAGTACCAGGTATCCAGCGGTACGTTGACCGTGTCGGCGCCGTGCCACCAGTTGTCCGGCACGTCGTACTCCCCACGTGCCCACATCGGCTGCGACAGGGTTGACATGACGCTGACGTAATTGGCCGGATCAATGCGACATACCTCATTAAGGAATGCTTGTGGCGACATCTCAGTCCCGTTCCACATGACGGTCTCCGGCGGGCGGCCCATCGTCGTATCCAACATGCGGCGGACCATCACGATGATCGTATCCTCGTCCCAGAAGTTCGAGGCCTTGCACCAACCAAGGAACGACTTGATCTTTTGGAGCATCAGATCGTGATTGAAGCGTTGATCATCACCGATCACGCCTTCGTAGGCGGCGCGCGGTACGACCCCCTGCTCGGCGAACACCCGCAACATCGCCCCGGATTGTGAGCCGTGGGCGACAAAAGACTCACCGCGCGAAGAGACAAACCCCTGAGCCTTGGCGACGAATTCCCAATAGGCCGTCCACATCTCCGAGAGCTTGATGTCTTCACCGTGCAACCGGTGGATTTCCGACTCCATGTACGATGTCGCGGAGAAGCTCCAGCACGCCCCCGTAAGGTACTGCGGCGTTGGCGGGAAGTGCCACATTTTCATCGAAAACGCCTCGGGGCCTTCAGGTCTGACGATGCCTGACATTTCAAAGCGCAGCTTTTGGGCCGGCTCGGTCCTGACCTCTTCGGCTTCCCGGTAGGCTGCGAGAATCTCGTCCGTCTTGGCCTTGGCGGCCTCGACCAGCGCCTCGTTGGCCCCTTCCAGTTCGTCGATCACCGGATACTCCGGCTTGTCGACGTAGACCACCACATCTCGCTGCACCTCGCCTGCACCGCCGAAGATCGGGAGAG
>CBDTUG010000320.1:0-3376 GCA_965363555.1 uncultured Thermoanaerobaculia bacterium | reverse complement strand
TTGTCCCCCGCCTCTCTTCTGGCTCTTCACGCTTCGCGTGCAACCGGGCTCCGGGGCATACCAGCTGACGTTGAACCTTGTGTGCGTTGGACTGGTTCCGCCCATGCGGGCGAAGCCCGATTGCTGAAGGCATGCACTTCGATGGGACGCCCTGCGTCTGAGGCGATGGGCAGGCCTTCTGCTGAGCCCGCGTAGCGGGTGGGCGAACGCTGGGAGCGCCCTCGGGCTGCCCTCTGTGTTCCTCTGTGTCCTCTGTGTCTCTGTGTGAATCTGCGCTCAGACGCGGTCGACAGCCTGCCTTGAAGGCTGGAGCTCTGGTTTTTGCCCCGCCACGCCGGGCTGGCTTAGTCGGCACCAGCTTGATACCATCTTGAAGAGCCTCGATGGTAATGGACGAAGGTGAGTATGAGAAAACTCGGTGAGATTTTGATTGAAAAGGGCGTTACGTCGATGGGAGAACTCCACACTGCGTTGGAGGCCTGCCACCGACTTCGCAGTCGACTGGGTTCGCAACTGCTCCGATTGGGTTTTGTGACCGAGAAGCAGCTTCTGAGCGCCTTGGCCGAGCAGACCGGCAGGCCTCCTGTCCCTCGAGAGATTCTCGAAGCGGCGACCCTTGATGTCATGGGTCTGCTGCCTCGGAAAACCGCTCAGCGCCTTCACGCAGTACCCTTTGCGAAACTCCAGAGCCAATTGCACGTGGCGTTGATCAATCCTCGGGATGATGCTGCGATCGAGGAAATCTTCGTGACGACCGGACTGGACGTTCAGCCCTTTGTTGTGACTGAAACCACTCTCGAGGCTGCGCTGAACCGGTTGGGAGTAGGTGCCGGTGAGGTGGTGAGGACCGATGGGGGGGTGATCGAGAACCCTTCTGCAGGATCCGATTGGGAAGACCTGTGGAATGGGGCTTTGCCGACCGTCGCGGATTTGATGGCTGTGGATTCTTGGACTGAAGACGAAGGGGAATTTCCGGTTGCGTACGCTACCTTTCCCGGTCTGATTGCCGTCGATGACCCATCCGAAGTCACGACCCCGGGTTTTCTGGACGAGGCGGGTCTGAATAAGGCTCTGTGTGCAGCGGTCGGCAGGGACAATGTCGGCGCGGCCCTTCTTTCGTATGCTGCACAATTTCTGACCCGATTGTGCCTTTTATCGGTCTACAAGAACCAGGTTCACGGATGGCTGGTTGAAGGCATGGGCCCCGTTCTGGAGGACGTTCAGTCGTTCGCCATCGACCTTGAACTACCCACTATGCTGTCGGTGGTCTCTGCTGCCGGCCGTGCTCAAGAGGGCCCGCTCCCTCCGGGCGAATACAATGAGAGCATTGCCGCCTGTCTCGGAGATCCCGTCTCTCGCGATTTGATTTTGGTGCCGATCAGGGTACAGGAGCGTACGGTTGCGTTCCTGATGGGGGACATTCCTGGCCAGAGCACGATCGGTATTCCGGTCCGAGACATTACGAATGCTGCAAACGTTGCCGGCATGGCCCTCGAGATGATCATCCAAAGGCGCAAGATCGGCAGGGCTTTGGACGTTTGAAGAGCTCTCAACTTTGCCTCTTGAAGAAGCCAGAAGAAGAGCAGCCACAAAAAGGCACGAAAAAGCACAAAAATGGAAACAAGAAGAAGGCAACTTTTTCAATGAAATAGGATTGCAATCCAAGTCAATGTTTCATATGTGTTTCTCTTCGTGCCTTTTTGCGCCTTTTTGTCGCGTTGCGGCTGATTTTTGCAGGCGCCTGAGCTGATCGCTTTATCGGTTTCCCCTTCGCCGGTGTGGGAGTAGAATGAGCGAGCCCTCAAACGCAGGGCGGAGGAGGATCAATGTTTGAAAAGGTCGATCTCAAGGAGACGTTTACTGAATTGGTGAGACGATCCTCGACGGAACTGCCGGACGAGGTGATCGAGGCGATTCGGGTCGGACGAAATTTAGAGGAAGAGGGTAGTCTTGCTCAGAAGGCCCTCGATACCATCCTGACCAATATTGTGATGGCCGAAGAGTCATCGGCGCCCCTGTGCCAGGACACCGGGACTCCAGTCGTGTGGATCAAGTATCCGGTGGGCGTCAGCACCCGTAGGCTCAAGGAAGATTTCACCGAGGCGGTCCGTCGGGCGACCGGGTTGAAGTACCTGCGCCCGAACGCGGTCGATACTCTGAGCGGTCGCAATACCGGCAACGGCACAGGCAGGGCCATTCCCTTTATTCATTTCGAAGAGTGGGACGGACCGGGTTTAGAAGTTCGCATGATCCTCAAGGGCGGAGGCTCCGAAAACGTTGGCGCCCAGTACAAATTGCCCGATACCGGGCTCGAGGCCGGCAGGGATCTCGAGGGGGTTCGCCGGGTGGTGCTCGACGCTGTTGTTCAGGCCCAGGGTAAGGGCTGCGCCCCGGGCGTACTGGCAATTTGCATCGGTGGCGACAGGGTTTCGTCTTTCGAACATTCCAAAGAACAGTTGCTGAGATCTCTGGGTGACAGCAACCCTGTTCCTGAGTTGGCAGAACTCGAGGATAGGCTCTTGGCCGAAGCAAACCAGTTGGGCATCGGCCCGATGGGATTCGGTGGCAAAACCACCGTGCTGGGCGTCAAGATCGGTGTTCTCGATCGTCTGCCCGCATGTTACTTCGTCACGGTGACCTACATGTGCTGGGCCGACCGGCGGGCCATTGTGCAGATCGACGAAGAAGGAGGCCTGACATGGCTGAGCTGAAGCTGCCCGTCAGTGAAAAGAGCATTCGGAAACTCGAGGTTGGTCAGTTCCTCGAATT
The DNA here is from genome assembly GCA_965363555.1 of uncultured Thermoanaerobaculia bacterium. Taxonomy (GTDB): domain Bacteria; phylum Acidobacteriota; class Thermoanaerobaculia; order Thermoanaerobaculales; family Sulfomarinibacteraceae; genus DAOWGJ01. The sequence continues at coordinate 607 of CBDTUG010000320.1, read as the reverse complement.
GAGCGGCCGGATGATCACCGGCCGGGATGAGGCCCACAAATGGCTGATGGAGGATTTCCGTGAGGATGTTGCCCCTTACCTGAAGGACTCGGTGATCTATCACTGTGGTCCGGTGGTTAATCAAAAGGATGACGGAAGCTGGGAGTTTGTGGCGGCGGGGCCGACCACTTCGATCCGGGAAGAACCCTACCAGGCTGACGTTATCGCCCGGTATGGCCTCAGGGGCGTTATTGGGAAGGGCGGCATGGCCGACCGTACGCTGATGGGCCTGGGGCGCTCGGGTGCAGTCTATCTGCACGCGATCGGTGGCGCTGCCCAGGTCCTGGCGCGGGCAATTCCACGCGTCGAGAAGGTCTTCATGCTTGACGAGTTCGGAGTGCCAGAGGCGCTCTGGGTGATCGAGGTCGAACGCTTCCCGGTCGTCGTAACGATGGATTCTCACGGAGGCTCGCTCCACGATACCGTCGAGAACGGATCAAAGACCAAGTTTGACAAGCTCCTGGGGCGGTAGGCCAGGGAGCATTTTTCTCTCGCAAAGAACGCAGAGCACGCAAAAGAAACACAGGGGGAGTTATTTTCTTCTTCTTTGCGTGCTTGGCGATCTTTG
>CBDTUG010000319.1:0-3394 GCA_965363555.1 uncultured Thermoanaerobaculia bacterium | reverse complement strand
CCCCTTAAACGGTGCGTGCCATGCTTCGTATTTTTCCTCGGCAGTCCTCCCGATTTCTGTCGCGAAGCCCCTACTGGAAATGCACCGAGCGGGGGCGATCGGTAGTCGTTGCGCTCACGGTGATCTTCAAGCGTCCCCGAAGGCCGGGGATGGGAAACAGAATCCGAGCCGGTGCCCTGGCGTCCGACCGTCCCGGCCCCTTGATTCCAAACCCGGCCTTCTGGCACACCCTTCGGGCGTACCAGCATCGTCTTTTCTGCGAGCCCGCAGCGAGGTGTCAGACGCAACAACATCACGGGCTCGCAGAAAAGTCGAGCGGCGGCCTGCTGCGTTGGCCGAGACTCGATTGCCGGCGTCACCGCCGTGGATGCCCGGTATCGCCCTTCTTCGCATCAGCGGTTCAGTTGGGAGTTCTGCCCGGTGAAGAGAGGGCGCACCCGGCACGCCCGTTTTGGCATTTTTTGTGCTCTTGATTTTGTCCGTCGGCGTTGGCTGGTCTGACGCTGACGCGGCCCCGGAACTGTTCCGTTATTGAGTTGCCTTTAGCAACTCACGCTCCAGAAAAAGTTGCCCGTTTCCTTTCGGTTCCGGCTCCTGGTCAGGCCGATATGCACGCCCGGCTATCGACCAAACAGAAACTTCTCGTCCAGATGATTTTGGATGTTACGCTCCAGAAGCTTCTCGTGGTCGAAGCCCTGCAGTCCCAGGTAGTACTCCGCTGCCCGGATTAATACGACTTCGGGAATCAGGCTGGTGATCTCGGTACGCCTGATTTCCACGCCGAACCGCCGCCCTTCGAGCCGAATGTTCTCCACGACACGATAGAGGGGCGTCGTCAAGTAGTTGGTGATGGCCACCGAGAGGTAGACGTGGCCCTTGTCGTGGTCGTGGCCGGGCACGGCCCTGATGTGGCCTCCCGAGGTATCCGCAACCAAGTGGCCGATTTCTTTTGCGGTCTCCAGGTCTTGGGTCGAGAGGTAGGCCTTGAACGAAATCAAGGGCTGACGGGCGCCGATGATGGTGACGCCTTTATCCGGAGGGAAGTCGTTGGGTCCAAGGTCGGGCTTCCATCGGAGGTCCTTCATTTTTTCCGCAAAACCCTCGTACTCTCCTTGGCGGATGTTCTGAACGTCTCCCCGGTAGCGGTACCTGGCGGAGGCGCCGAAGAGGTAAACCGGCACTGAGAATCGTTGGGCGACGATTTCGGCGAACTCATCCGCCCATTTCTTGGCGTCCGAGATGTCGGCGCCCTTGAGCGGAACGAAGGGGAAAACGTCGACCGCACCGACCCTTGGGAAGTCACCTTCGTGCCGCCGCATGTCGATTTTTTTCAGCGAGAGATCATAGAGCAAAAGACCGCCCTCGAAGATGACATCTTTGGTTCCGGTGAACGAAAGGACCGTTCGATTCTGGTCATGGTCAACGGCGACATCCAGCATGATCAATCCGTCGATGCCCTCCAATCGGGCTGCCAGGTCGTCGATGAACTGCTGGTCGCGGCCTTCGGAAATGTTGGGCACACAGGCAATGATCTGATTCATGGGACCTCCTTGACCTGAGACGAGTGATTCTGGAGACTGAGGATTGCTCATCTTTGCTCTCAAAAAATGCCGAGAAATACGCCGGCCGCGATGGCCGACCCGATGACGCCGGCGACGTTCGGACCCATGGCGTGTTGAAGAAGGTAGTTGGTTGGGTCCTCTTCCTGGCCGACGTGGTGCACGACTCTGGCGGAATCGGGAACGGCGGAGACTCCAGCGGCGCCGATCAGCGGGTTGATCTTGGTCTTGCTGACGAGGTTGAGGAATTTGGCGAACAGCACACCGCCGGCGGTCGCGATGGCGAAGGCCACACAGCCCAGGATGAAGATCAGAATGGACTGTCGGGTCAAGAAGACCTGGGCCGAAGTCGAGGCGCCGACAGCGACGCCGAGCAGGATGGTGCAAATATCCAGCAGCGAGGATGAGGCAGTCTTGGACAGTCTGGTGGTTACTCCACTTTCTTTGAGGAGATTGCCGAAGAAGAGCATGCCAAGGAGCGGCAGACCTCCGGGGGCGACCAACGCTGTCAGGACCATCCCGGCGATGGGGAAGAGGATTCGTTCTCGCTTGCCCACCGACCGTCCGGGTTTCATTCGGATCAGACGTTCTTCGCGGGTCGTCAGCAGCTTCATGATCGGTGGCTGGATGATCGGTACCATGGCCATGTAGGAATAGGCGGCGATCGCGATGGGACCGATCAAGGAGGGGGCCAATCGGGACGCCAGAAAGATTGCCGTCGGTCCGTCGGCCCCTCCGATGATGCCGATGGCGGCGGCGTTTGCCGGGGAGAACCCCAGCCAGAGGGCGCCCAGGAAAGTCGAGAAGATCCCCACTTGAGCGGCGGCTCCGAGCAGGACCGATTTTGGATTCGAAAGGAGGGCGCTGAAATCGGTCAGGGCCCCGATGCCGAGGAAGATCAGCGGTGGAAGGAGACCCGACCTTACGCCGAAATAGATCAATCCCATCACCGAGTTGCCGGTGGTATTGAAGGTGTACTGGTGGGTCACCGGGTCAACCATGTAGACCGAAATCGCGTCGAAGATCTGCATCGGCAGAGGGATGTTCCCGATCAGAATGCCGAAGCCGATCGGCACCAGCAGGAGGGGCTCGAATTCCTTGGAAATTCCCAGATAGATGAAGAGGCACCCGATGGCCAACATCACCAGATTGAGCCAGTGGATGTTGGCGAAGCCGGTTCCTGCCACGACCTGGTCGACATAGCTGCGGAAACGCCCAGTGAAAAGGTCCTTGTTGAATATGCCCCGGGCGTAGTCGTTGATACGGCCTACGCTCTCGTAGGGGCCGAGCGCTACCACGGTAAACAGGGCGCCGATATCACCAGCTTCGGTCATCAACACGCCTTTGGCGCCGTGTCTCAACTCGGCGGACTGATCCTGCCATCCCTTATTGATCCGGAAATACCGTTGGCCATCGAGGGAGGAGACGATAAGGAAAGGAAGGTCGAGGTCTGGAACGGCTGCGTGGTCTACTTGGCCGAGGGACCGGCCGGGGAGGACCTCGTCGATACGGGCGATCGAGTCGAATTCGTCGGTGTGGATCACGGTGAAACGAGCGATCAGGCCATCGGCAGGGCCGCGGAGTTCGCCTGCGGTCCCCGTCTTCGCCGTGCCGTCGGGCTTCGGTGAAGCGTATTCGAGGCCTCCTTCGGATCCGATCGAAAGCCCGACGTATTGGCCCTGGTCGAACCGGATTGAAAAGGAATCGTTGTCGGCAACCGCAAGAGTAGGAGCAAGGAGGAGGAGCGTAAGAAGGAGGACTGAGAGTGTTAATTTCCCAAACCCGGCAGGCGAGACGCCAGCCTCCACAACACACATCGGGCTCGGTAAAAAGTA
>CBDTUG010000318.1:0-3406 GCA_965363555.1 uncultured Thermoanaerobaculia bacterium | reverse complement strand
GGGACCGCGTCCAGAGTACGGGCGTTTCACCTACTGGGAAAAATTCGACTACTTTGCAGTGTTCTGGGGGGTCAACATCATCGGTGCAACCGGGTTGTTGCTGTGGTTCCCGGAGTTCTTCACTCGATTCCTGCCGGGTCAGTCCGTCAACATCGCGACGATCATCCACAGTGATGAAGCATTGTTGGCGGTCGGGTTCATCTTTACGATTCACTTTTTCAATACGCACTTCCGTCCCGACAAATTCCCGATGGATCCAGTGATTTTTACCGGGCGTGTTCCGATCGACGAGTTGAAACACGACAAGCCCGAGGAGTACAGGGAATTGATGGAGCTGATCGAAAAGGAACCTGATACCTGGAGGGTTGCGGGTTCAGCCGCGCCTCAACTGGAAAAATTCGCCAAGATCGTGGGCTTCACTGCGTTGACCATCGGTCTGTCGTTGATCGGTCTGATCATCTATGCCGTAATCTTTGGTTATCGGTGATCGACAATTTCTGAATATTTTCGGCGGCGGGGTGACTCGCCGCCGTTTGTTTTGTAGGATGCGTCGGATAGGGGGAGAGTTTCATGTTCCACGATTTCAACGAAGCGGTGAGTTTCATCGGTTCGAACTCCATTGAGCAGGTTGATCTCAAATTCTGTGACCTTTGGGGCCGATGGCACCACGTAACGGTTTCCGCTGCCGGATTCAATCAGGAGTTGATGGATCAGGGCATCGGGTTTGACGGGTCCAGCGTCGGTTTCAAATCGGTCAGTTCCGGCGATATGGTGATGGTGCCGGACTTGGCTACCGGGTTCGTCGATCCATTCTGGGATCTGCCGACTCTGAGTTTCATCTGCACGACCCTCGAGGCAGATACTCGCCAACTCTTTCCATTCGATCCCCGCACGATCGCTAAAAGAGCCGAGGATTTCATGCGGGCGGAGGGTATCGCCGATACTGTCATGTGGGGCCCCGAGTTTGAGTTCTACGTTTTCAACGGCGTCAGCTATGAGAACGACATGAACGTCGCGGCCTATCGCGTTGAATCTGACGAGGGAGACTGGAACAGCGATGCCCTGGGATCGGGTTATGCAATGCCGGTGCACGGTGGCTACCATGCGATTCCCCCCAGAGACCGTCTGCACAACCTCCGTTCCAGAATCTGCGGACGCCTTGATGATGCCGGCTTTCCGGTCAAGTACCACCACCACGAGGTCGGAGGCCCTGGTCAGTGTGAGATCGAGACACCTCTGATCAACGGCTACCGTGCCGCCGATGCAACGATGCTCGTCAAATACATTGCCCGGTTGACCGCACAGGAAGACGGTTCGACCGCCACATTCATGCCGAAACCCCTCCACGGTGAAGCGGGTTCGGGGTTGCATTTCCATCAACGTCTCGAGAAGGACGGCATCAACATCTTCTACGACGCCGACGGCTACGCTTGCATCAGCGAAACGGCCAGGTTTTTCATCGGGGGCCTCTTGCATCACGGCGGTTCGGTTCTGGCGTTCACCAATCCGAGCACCAACTCGTACCGGCGCTTGATCCCGGGTTTCGAGGCGCCGATCAGTGCGGTCTATTCGGCAGGCAATCGGTCGGCCGCGGTGCGTATCCCCCGTTATGCGAACACTCCCGACAGCGCAAGGATTGAATTCAGGCCTCCGGACGCCACCTGCAATCCATATTTGGCGATTACGGCGCAGCTGATGGCCGGATTGGACGGGATCAGGAAACGCCTGGATCCCACGGAGTTGGGGTTCGGTCCGTTCGACGAGGATATTTTTTCGTGGCCGGAAGAACGACGGCGGGAGATTATTTCTCTGCCCTCGTCGCTCGATGGTGCTCTTACTGCGCTCGAGGCCGATCATCAGTTCTTGCTCGAGGGCGGAGTCTTCGATGCCGATCTGATTCGCCGGTGGATTGAAGCCAAGCGCAAGGAAGAACGTGCGGTTCGGAACAGGCCTCACCCTTATGAGGTGGAGTTATATTACGATTTGTAAGGGGAAGCCTGCGCTCAAGAGGGACGATTTGCATACCGGATTATTGAAACTCGAAACGGTCAAGCCGAATGGATGCTGAGGTGCCTGTAATGAACCGACTCTTGTCGGTTGTCGTACCTGTGTTCAACGAAGTAGAAAGCTTGCGTCCGTTGGTCGACCAGGTCAAAGAGTCGCTGGATGGGGGGCTCGATCGTCCGTGGGAGTTGGTTTTGGTTGACGATGCCTCGACCGACGGGTCCGAGGGCTTGATGGATGAGTTGCAAGAGGAATTTTCTGAGGTCCGAGCTCTCCATCTGAGCGGCAAGGTTGGACAGTCTGCGGCCCTTGGGGCCGGGTTCCGGAATTCTCGGGGTGACCTGATAGCCCTGTTGGACGCGGATCTACAAACACATCCGGGCGACTTGCCGATGATGATTGAGATCCTGGAAGCCCAAGGGGTCGATGCCGTAGTCGGGATACGGACAGAGCGCCACGACAGCGGGTGGAAGAAGTTTTCATCCAGATTGGCCAACAGTGTCCGTAACTGGGTGACCCATGAGGACATCGTTGACACGGGCTGCCCGATCAAGGTTTTCAGCCGCGAGGCCATTCTGGCGGTAAGTCTCTTTGACGGCGCCCACCGGTTCTTGCCGACCCTTTTGAAAATGACGGGTTGTCGGGTTCATCAGGTTCCGGTTCGTCATACGCAGAGACGCTGGGGTTCGAGCAAATACGGAACCTGGGACCGAGCATTCAGGGGCTTGTACGATGCCCTCGGAGTACGGTGGGTTCAGAAACGCCATCTCAGGTGGGAGATTCGTCGAGACGACGACGCTGGAGGTCCGGCCGAACCTCGAGGTAAATAGAGCCCGAGGAATGTCTTGCGTTTGATTTCGGTTCTCTATTTTCGTGAGTGATCTGTCGAAAAAACACGAAACCAGGGACCGGAAATGGGGTCAGGTGCGAACGCGGGACCGAGAAATCGTTGCCGCCTGCCTTGCCGGTGACGAAGAGGCGTGGGCTGACCTCTGGCGGCATTGACGGCCGATGGGAATTCCCTGGCGACCTTTGCCAATCGAAGTCCGAAGTCCTGGCTGGCGGGGCCGAGCGAGGAGATTTACGGTGCGTTGGATGGCGGTTTGTGGGGCACCTGGTCAGGAACCTCGATGGCAGTCCCCTTCGTGGCGGGCTCTCTGGTGATTCTGCGTCAGATTGACCCGGGGCTCGATTCGGCGGTCTTTGCTGAACTTCTGAGTCAGACCGGGCGGCCACTGGTCGACGGAGTTTGGACCGGCGTGGGACTCAACCTCGGTCGCGCCGTGCGCCAACTGGCCCCGCTCGTCGAACACCGCCGGCTGATGCCGGCCGAGATTCGTTAGCCCACACTTCTCACCAGTGATCTACTGCTGCACGAAATACGCAGCAATCTGCAGCGTTT
>CBDTUG010000317.1:0-3409 GCA_965363555.1 uncultured Thermoanaerobaculia bacterium | reverse complement strand
TCGAGCTCACTGTGTTTCCTGTAACCTGCTGCCTGCAACCTGCTCCGATATCCCCGAAAAAATGGCCAATCACTTCTGCCGTCGTCTTGGAGAAATAACATGAAACCACTGTCACTTCTCATCGCCCTGTTCTTCGCCGTTTGCCCGGTATTTGCCGCCGATTTCCCGACGATCGAAGGGTGGAGCCCGTCCGGCGAGGTCATGACCTTCGGCCCGGACACCCTGTGGGAACACATCAATGGTGCCGCCGAAACATTTTTCCAATACGGTTTCAAGGAACTCAAGACGGCCGAGCTGTCGAAGGACGGTGTCACGGTCGCAGTCGCGATCTATGAGATGGGCTCACCGCTCAACGCCTTTGGAATTTACCGCACCGAAATGCCCGAGGATGCCGCCACCCTCAAGATCGGAGCGCAGGCAGTGGTCTCAGCGCCTTACCAGGCCCTGATGGTCAAGGACCGCTTCTATATCAAGGTCGATGTCTACGAAGGTGAGATCAATGAGGCCGCTGGCCGATCGATTCTTGAGGCTGTCGCCACAGCTCTGCCGGGACGCGACGGGCTGCCCAAGGAATTTGAGAAGCTCCCGACACCTGGTCAAGTGCCGGGATCACAGCGCTTCACCCGTGAAGCCTTCCTCGGAGTGCGTGAACTCAAGAACTGCATCTCGGCCGAATACGATGTCGGCGCCGGCGCTCCGGTCCAATTCTTCATGATGCTGCCGCCAGAGGGCACGACCATCGATGCTGTGTGGCAGCCGTTGGCGGGCAAATGGAAGGTCGTGCCCCATCAACCGGAGCCCGTCCTCGCGAAGAAAGTGCCATATCGTGGACTCGTTGGGGTTATTTTCACCGGAAAGGAAATCTTCGGGATCTCCGGCAGTGACAACGAAGAGGCCCTGCTGAAGAGCCTGATGCGGTTTTCAGAGGGGCCGTAATCCTCGCGCATCGCCTCGCCGAACGCCTAACCCGTACTTCTCACCGGTCTTCGTCTCGAGGCGCGGAAGAAGTGGTGAAATTCGCCCTGACCGGCAAAGACGACGATGCCGGCCGGATCAGCCGGGACTATCTCCCGGAAACGTCGGCAAGTTAGTGACCTCTGAGTACCACGGCGCACCCGACTCCCAGTAGATATTTCGGTTCGGCCTGGCGATCGGATCGTCATCCAGGGACCCCGCAGGAACGAGGTAGAACCTACCGTTCCGAGTCACCCATGGCATCACAGATCCACACCTACTGCACCATGCGGTGCAATAGTACTCGGCCGTCGGCAGCTCGTACCGCTGCACCACTTCCTCCCCCTTGACCCAGCCGAACTGATCGTGCTTGATGAAGATGTTGCTCGCGTGCGCTGAGCCCGAGTTCTTTCTGCAACGGCTGCAGTGGCAATGGTGAAAGAACAGAAAGGGCGCTCTAATTTCGTACTCGACGGCGCCGCAAAGACAGGAACCCTTGAAACTGGTTTTGCTCATGACAGCCTCCGGCGCCGCAGAAGAAGATAAAGCGCCGACGTGGCAATGGCTCCGAGGCCGTCGGCGAGCATGTCCTTCTGTGCGTCCCACGCGTCGCCCTGCGAGCCCAGGAAAGCCGCACCGGCCGACGGATCCGAGAGCACAGCGAAGATCCACTCGATGATCTCGTAGACCGACGCCACCGTAAAAATAGCCATCACCGGGACAAGGAACAACATGCACCGATCCTCAACGAGCTTCCGGCGATCAAGCAACTCCGCAATGGCGAAAGCATAGAACCCGACCGAGAAATGAGCCATACGGTCGTAATGATTGCGTTCGAAACCGAACGTGTCCGAGACCCACTGAAAAGGCACACGCTCGAAGGTGAAATGGCCGCCGATGGTATGGAGGAAGACCAGCACGGCCATCATCAGGTAGGCCGTGTTCGAAAAGCGAAACCACCGAAAGGTCAGAACGAGCGCGGCGACAATCAGGACGATCGGGATGTTTTCGGCATACCAGACCGCGCGGTCGAACGGCCGAATGGCGCATACCGTGAACAGCGCCAGATACAAACCAAGAAGTCCATGGGGAATGTACCCTACCGGTGAGCTGCTGGCATTCTTCATCATTCGATTATGACAGGTATTCAACGCAACTGATCAGAAAACGAAAAGATCCCCGGCGCCCCTCATTTGATGACAGATAGGGAATATTCAGATACAGAGACGCGTTCTCACTATTAGGATTTACTCTGCAGAGGACCTCAGGAAGAGAACGGCATGAGGTAATTGCATTGAATCCCCTATTTCGGAATTCATAGAGGAGGTCCCCATGGGGCGAAAGAGACAATGTCCGACCACCCAAACCGAGGTGGATTCTTGTTCGGCTCGCGGCCTATCGGCCGACAAAAAAGCGTGGCATCGCCACGTTGTGATCGGCCTGGTGATGGCTTCGGCGGTGTTGGCCCAAGGTTGCGGCAGAACCGCACAGTCGGAAAATCTGAACGGAAAGCCGGCGCCACCAGTCGGCACTCCCTATCAGTCCACCGACCCCGAGGCGCGCGGCCTGGTTTTCAACTCAGGGCATGCTGCGCCCGGTTATGTTCTGTTCTCCCCGCTCCTGTCGGACACCACCTACCTGTTGGATATTGACGGCCTTGTCGTTCACCAGTGGAAGAGCGAATACGCACCGGGGGCCGGACTCTATCTGCTCGACGACGGCCACATTCTCCGATCGGCCCGCGATCCTGAGGTCAGCAGCTTTCGTTCCGGCGGTGTGGGCGGCCTCATCGAGGAATACACCTGGGACGGTGAACTCGTATGGAAGTGGGGAGTGGCCTCCGAACAGCAGATCTTTCACCACGATATCGAGCAGCTGCCCAACGGCAACGTGCTCGCCCTCGGCTGGGAGGTCAGGGACGCCGATGCGGCCCGTAAGGCGGGGCGACGAGAGGGACTCATTCCCGCTCAGGGGATCTGGCCGGACTTCATCATGGAGATCGAAAAACTGCCGCCCGACGGTGGAAATGTGATTTGGGAGTGGCATGTGTGGGATCATCTCATCCAGAATACCGACGACAACGCCACCGCCTTTGGCGATCCCGCGCACAGTCCACACCTCGTCGACATCAATGGCGATGGCGAACCCTCGATGGTCGACGACGAGGAACTGGAGCAACTCAAAGCCATCGGCTATGTCCCGGAGGACGCAACGAAAGAGGATTTGGATTCGGACTTCCTGCACATCAATGCCATCGACTACAACCCCCATCTTGACCAGATCGCCTTGAGCGTCCCCCAGCTTGGTGAGATCTGGATCATCGACCACGCCACCACCAGCAAGCAGGCGGCCGGACCGGCCGGGGACCTGCTGTACCGCTGGGGGAACCCGCAGGCCTGGGGAGCGGGCGGCGCCGCCGACCAACAGCTATTCGCCCAACACGACGCCCACTGGA
>CBDTUG010000316.1:0-3412 GCA_965363555.1 uncultured Thermoanaerobaculia bacterium | reverse complement strand
GTACACACCGCCTTCAATGTGCAAACGGTTTGGCCTCGACAATCCCCCTCCTCTTCATGAATGAAATTATCATAGTTACCTAACGGCGTGACTGGCACCTTTTCTTGATGCTCCAAGGCCCAGGACTCGGCCAATGCCTCCGATGCCGAGCCGGATCTCAGCGGTCCCCGGACGGCCGCTGCAATCCTCGTTTCCACTTCTTTCTGGATCCGGTTGCAGCCGGTTCACCACGCTGTGGCATCTCCAGACTCAAAACCGTCAGAGAAAACAAAGTCAAACATCCAGGGTCCAGATGGAGCGCCTGTGCGCAAAGGACCACCTCGGGCTGTCGGCCATAGCGTGCAGTTTTCGGCGGATCCAGGGATGGTGAAGATGTCGAGTCCATGGTCGAAGGTCTGAACGAAGACTTCAAGTTGGCCGTCACCATCAAGGTCGTAGACCGATGGGGCTGCGGGTGCACCGTTGCCGTTGCCGTTGTGGCCTGGGTTGGGGAGCGGAACGTCGAATAACACCTGGCCAAAGGCGTCGAGGATCATGAGATAACCAGAATCATGCACATTGGGATCGCCAAAGGTCGTTAACAACAGCTCCGGCTCGGCGTCTTGGTTGAGGTCAGCAACGGTGATTTCGCTGGCGAACATGATGGTTTTGCCGTGTCTGAAGTCGACCTGCCACAAACGCTGCCCGGTCGCGTTGAAGGCATGCACGTGGCCGTCATTCAGCGAAACGACAATCTCCGGCCTCGCATCACCCCGAATATTGATGATCGTCGGAGCCGGCACGCCACTCGGCGGGTACCAGCCGTCCACGTCGATCGGTAAGCCGCCACGAGGCAGCGTTTCCCAACCGGACTTTCGCATCGCTGACCGCGACCCGTCCCCGTGGCTGCCCTCGAGGACCATGACCGCGTAGGCCTGGGTCACGTACGGCACGTATCTTTCGACATTGGGAATCCCGACGATTTCGTTCTTGCCGTCGAGATCGAGATCGGCGACGCTCGGTGGAGAGGCCGTCCATTGCAGCCACTCGGTCCAGTTCGGGTGGGGCCAATCTCCCTGGTGCAGATGGTAGTGGTCTTCCTCGACTTGCGGATCAGCCCAACGAATGAACTGACCCCAGGTCAGCGGCAGGCCTGAGTAGGTTGAATCACGATTGGTGAAATAGGGTGAGGCGTCAATGGCTACCCCGTCAAAATCAAACGCCTGAATATGATGATTGTCGTAGGTGGCGAGTACTTCGAGTTCGGGGTCGTCGTCGATGTTTCCTATCCCAGCATTGAGCCCATAACATCCAAAACCGCTGTGGCCCATGCCGTTTCGATTCGCGTCGTTGCCGGGACCATTGAGGCTGTTGTATCGCGGCCATGCCGGGCTGTGTCCACCGGCCGGTTGGTAGAGGCTCCCGTCATGAGAAAAGACGAAGACCTGAGCGCCACCGCTAGAAGTTGGTTGCGTTTGAGTGGTCGTGACTACGACCTCGATCGAACCGTCACCGTCAAGATCAGACGCCGCCATGCCGCGAATCTCCGGCGATTGCCCCGCTGACGTGGTATCAGCAGGCCACCCGTCCATCACAACCAGGTGATTATTGACCCAATGCCAGGCATACACCTCATGGCCGCGGCCGGCGACAACCTCAGGTCTTCCGTCGCCGTCGAGATCAGCAACAACATGCGGTGCGTAGACTCGGCTGGAGCCTTCGTCTGCAACATCGATCAAATTTCTCGCTGCGTCGAAGACATAGATGTCGTAGTACGCCGCCACGAGTTCGCGATTGCCGTCACCATTGAGATCAACAACTACTGGCGAAGCGAACCAGCTCGTCTGGCCATTAAGGTTGTCAACGAAGACAGGCGCCTGGACTGGTCCGCTTGTGGAGGCTGCAGTGCACGGAGGGCCCGAGCCGGCACTGAAGCCGACAGAACTGATGAGGACCAACCAGGCGACGAAAAATGCTGAAGCACGCATCGATAGCTATTGTGCCTCCTGCCGGATGAAAAAGATGTGACCGCGCTCGCTTGTCACTGTGAAATGTCTAGCCCGACCTTCTCACCAGTGATCTGATGCTTCTTGCTGCCAGCCTGAACGAACTAATAGGTATGGGTCGGCCTAAAGGTTCACACCATCCGTTGTTGGCTGGTTGCCCTGCCCAAAATAGCCGGATACACTTTGTTCCTACTTCTGAGACATCCGATCAGGATCGTCTTGACAGTCAAATGGAAAATTCTACGAGGGAGAGAAATCATGAACCTGACCCAAATCCAAAAGGCCGAGCTCCTCAACTCGCTTCACATCTCCGGATCACCGCTCATCGTTGTCAACGTTTGGGATGCAATCACTGCAAAGGTTGTTTCCGAAACGCCCGGCGTCAAGGCCATCGCAACCGCAAGCCATTCGATCTCGAACGTCAGGGGGCTCCAGGATGGTGAGGGCCTGACCGTTGACGAGGCAATCAGCGCGGCAACGATCATCGCCGGAGCGGTTGACCTTCCCGTTTCTGTTGATTTCGAGAAGGGATACGCGCCGAACGCTGCGGGCGTATCCGACAATGTTCGCCGCTTGATCGAGGAGTCCGGCATTGTCGGCATCAACATCGAAGACTCGATCGGTCTGGCGAAGGCGCCTCAATTCGACATCACCACGGCCGCGCAACGAGTGGCTGCTGCTCGAGCAGGAGCCGAAGCGAGTGGCATTCCATTGGTCATCAACGCCCGGGTTGACACATTGGCCGGTGGCGGCGATTGGCACGAAGCGGTGTCCCGCGCCAATGCCTACCTTGAAGCCGGCGCCGATGTGATCTTCTTTCTTGGTCTCAACGACGAGGACAAGATCAAATCAGCTGTCGATCAAGTGAACGGACGGATTTCTGTTTTTGGCCACCCGGGCGGCGTGCCGCTCGCGCGTCTCGCGGAACTCGGGATTTCTCGCGTCAGCTTTGGTCCAGGCACGTTGGGACTGACCCTGGCGGCGATGCAACGTGCCGCAAAGTCACTCGTGGCACTCGATGATTACCCCGAAGATCTCGGATTCAAATTTGAGCTCTAGTGTCCCGTCAATCCTGAAACTAACGGTGCCATAACGGTGCCAGGTGTGCGCATCATGCGCATGTTGAACCGATCTCTGACAGTTGTTGGCTGAGAAGGGTCGATGTAATCGTGTCGATTCGGGCCGCTTCTTCGACTTCGGAGTAGTACGTCTCAGTTTCTCGCTTCAGCCACCGGCTTACCTGTGAAGAACTCTTGCCGAGAGCTTCCCCAATGGACTTGAGAGAATGGTCGAAATATCGGGTGGCAATGAGCGCAAAACGCCTTCTTGCTCGCGCGACATCCGGCCCCTTCCCTCGGCCGGCGATTTCAGATACCGAAAAACCGAGGAGCGGCGCCGCTCTTTCGAGTAAATGCTCGACGAACTCC
>CBDTUG010000315.1:0-3421 GCA_965363555.1 uncultured Thermoanaerobaculia bacterium | reverse complement strand
GGTGTTTTGGTGAACGGCAGGAGGTTCCAGTCACTCAAGCATTGGTTGCCAACTCAATGGGAGAGTGGGTTGCAGGGAATGACCAGCTCAATATTCCTGCAGCGGGACGATGGCGCCTTGGCTACCGTGTCCTCGTTGAGGTTCACAACAACGGAATCGCCACCGGCAGTGACCCCGTCAACATTGCCCTGTACGATCTGGCGGATCAGGAACTTGTGCGCAACACCCTGTCCGTTCTCGGGCTACAGGTTGACCTTGGCACCAGGGTTTATGCGACCGTCAGCGGGGAATCCGTCATCGAGGTTGACCATGCCACCACGATCGTCTTGGCTGCAAGGACTTCGAGAAACGAAACTACCGTCACGGTCCATCCACACGATTTTGATCTTTCGGGCAACCTTCCGAACCCCGACACTACATCGTTTTTCTACATCGAGTGTCTCCATCGGGATGACTGAAGGGGAAGGTGCCGAACTCCTCCCAAACCCGACCTTCTGGGAAATGACCTCGGCGGCCTACACCGTTGTCCGAAACTCGATTGCCAACGCGCTCGCCGAGGGAGCCCCCTTTAGACTTTGTCCATGAGCATCTTGGTGGACGGAGGTCACCGCGGACAAAGTCAAAGACGGCACACCCGTTTGAGCAATTCACTCCGCAGAATGGTGGTCGGCGTCATTTGCCCCGTCCTTCTCTCTTAGCCTTCTTGGCGATCTTTGCGAGAGAATTGTCTTTGTGTTTCCCCCGCGTCTCTGCAAGCTGCGTTTTCTTTCTTACCCGCCAACCACCGCCTGCTCTGCTGCCTCAGCCTCCTCTTCAAGCCGAGCCTCCTCGCCCTTTTCCCTCTTGCTTCTGATGAACCAGGAGACGACCTTGGAATCCTTGACGCCTCGAACAACGTCTTCGAGATCCCGATAGAGCTGCTCGTCATTGATGAAGGCTCCTGCCGTGCCATCACCCTTGTCGAGTTTCTCGGCGGCCGAATGCAGGCTTGAGACCAGACCATGCAGATCATCGAGGAAGTCGTCGGCGAATTCCTTGTCCTGCATCAGGCGAGGCAGGGTGCCTTCGCCGGTCGCCATCTCCTCGGCAACCGCGGCGATGGCGCCGGCGGCATTTTGAAGGGCATCGATCGTGTCTGTTAGACGCCGCCGACCGGCCGGGTCCCTCAAAAGAGCGGCGTAGGCGGTATCGTGGCGTTCTATATCGATGGCGACCTGGGTCGTGATGCGGTGTATGGACCTGCTGCTGGCCTTGAGTTCGTCGAGGATGTCCCCGGAACCGCTTTCCTCGGAGATCATCCGTCCCAAGAGGCCCTCTCCCCGGTTGATCTTGTCAAGGATATCGCCCATCGTCGCGACGGTCTTTGTCAGGTTTTCACTGAGGTGCGAACCTGATTCCGGGCTTCGGGTCAATTCTCCCAGCAGGCCTTCTCCGGCCTCGATTCGTCCGAGGATCGTCTTGAGTGACACCGAAATGGAAATCAGGTTCTGAAGCAGATCGCCCCCGGTCGAGACGAACTGGGATAACTCGGCCGGGTCGCGTCCGGGCACGATGCCACCCTCGAGGATGCGCTCTGCTTCCGGGGAACCACTGGTGATCTCGAGGTGCTTGTCTCCAAGCAGTCCCATTGAACGGATGGAGACTCTGGAATCTGCTCTGACCCGTTCGGTGTATCGGGAATCCAGTGTGAATCGGATCTCGATGCGTGGTTGTTGGGCGCCTGCGGGCAACTCAATATTTTCGATGAACCCAACGGTGACGCCGTTGAGTTTGACCGGGGAACCGTGCTCGAGGCCGGTGACGTTGACGAAGCTGGTCGAGTACCGAGTATGGAGAATGAACAGCTGCCGTCTATTGCCGACCATCAAGATCGTCAGTGCCACCAGCAGCAAGGCGGCGATGACCAACAGTCCGACCCGAAGATTGCGTTTGGATTCATCACGCATGGCTGACTCCTGCCTGGAAAAAGCGTTTGACGGTCTCCGGGCCCGATGTGTGGGCCGCCTCCAGAGGACCGTCGTAAACAAACCGGCCGTGCTCGAGAAAAGCGACGCGATCGGCGACGCGGAGTACCAAGGGAATGTCGTGAGTGACCACCAACGACGTGACGCCGAGGCGGCGGTTGAGGTCGAGGATCAGGTTTGCGATTGCTTCGCCAGTGACCGGATCGAGCCCGGTCGTTGGTTCATCGTAGAGGATGATCTCAGGTTCGAGGGCCAGGGCACGGGCGACCGCGACTCGTTTTCTCATACCGCCGGAAAGTTCCGATGGCGCAAGATGCTCAACCTCGTCAAGCTGCACCATGGCCAGCAGGGCGGCCACGCGCTGAGCCAATTCGTCACGGCCCATATTGAGGTGTTCCCGAATTGGAAAGGCAATGTTGTCAAAGACGGTCATGGAATCAAAGAGAGCGCCGCCCTGGAACAGGTAGGAGACTCTGCGCCTCAGGGGGGCGAGTTCACGTTCCTGCAACTCGTTCACCCTGTGGCCGAGCACGTCGATATTGCCGCTGTCGGGACTGACGAGGCCGTTGATGGTCTTCAGCGTAACCGACTTGCCGCTTCCCGAAGCGCCGAGGATGGCCACGATCTCGCCGGGATTGATCTCCAGTGACGCCTCGATCAAGACCTTCTTGGGCCCAAATGCGCGGGAAACCCGATCGAGGACGATGACGGGCTCGGTCATGGCGCCATTCCGATGATCAATTTTGTAAAGAAGAAGTCGGCGATCAGGATGCAGATCGAGGCGGCATAGACCGTGTTTGTGGTGGCGCGGCCGACGCCGTCGGCGCCGCCGCGGGCGTTCAGACCGTTGTAGCATCCAATGATGGCGATGATGAAGGCGAATATCGCCGGTTTGGTCAGGCCCAACAGGAGATCGTTGAACTGCAGTGCCCTGAAAACGCGTGTGAAATAGAAATTGGCCGTCAGGCCTTCCTGAAAGACTGCGATGAAGAGACCGCCGATGATACCCATGCCGTCAGCCAAGACCGTCAGGGCCGGCAACATCAGCAGCGTGGCCCAGAGCCGGGGGACCACCAGCTTGCGAACCGGATCGGCGGCCATCGACCGCAGGGCATCGACCTGCTCGGTGACCGTCATCGAACCAAGTTCGGCGGCGATGCCGGAACCAACCCGCCCTCCGACCATCAAGGCGGTCAGAACCGGTCCGAGTTCTCGGACCAGGGAGAGTGTGACGATTTCACCGATATAGAGCCTGGCGCCGAACTTCGACAGCGTGTAGGCGGACTGTACCGCGAGCACCATGCCGGTAAACAGGGCCGTAATGTTGGTCAGATTGAGGGATCCAACCCCGATCCGGTCCAATTGGCGAAGTGTTTCACCGAGGTCCAGGGGTGGAGTCACCATGCGAATGACGGCCTGTCCGGCCAGACGGAACGCGGCGCCGATACTGGCGATCA
>CBDTUG010000314.1:0-3422 GCA_965363555.1 uncultured Thermoanaerobaculia bacterium | reverse complement strand
TTGCGATCATACAGGCAGGCAAAAACGGACATCAGATCAAGCGTGTAATTTTGGACCGCCTCATCATCAGTCTCAAAGCCCTTCAACGCAAACCACATGAGCCAGAACAGCCTGTTACCAAGCGCGAATTTAAGGTTCGGACCGCAGAAGAAAAGAGCAAGGTCGAATTGGAGAAGCTTCAAAAACTCATCGACGATCGAAAGCAACTTGCAAGGAACACTGACATTTCTCATCACCTGTGGAGTTTGTACAAAAATCACTTCCGATTCACCAGTCCACAATCATTAGATCCTTACGATCAGGACGGCGAGTGGTACGGCGTGAAAATTCTGCATGCCAGCACCAAAAACCAACTGAATGAATTTGAATTCGAACTGAAAGGAGCCAGGTACAAATTCATTGACGACGAAGAAAGTCGGAATTCGTCACTTGGAACAGGCTAGAATGACCCATGCGAATTGCGTGGGTGTTTCTTCTGTGTTTATCGGTGGGGAGTGTTGCCTTCGGTGTGTCTCCCTGTTTACCGTGTGTTGGCTTGGCTGTAAAGGACGGCGGTCAGGCGGTCTCCGCAATTGAGCTGATCAACTCGTTGGGCGAGGATGAGACGCTGTTTGTTGCCTGGCACGCCCCGCTCGATGGCACGTTCGACGCCGGAGCCGTCGCTCAGGTCGAAGCGGGAGGCGCCACGCCCTGGTTGGTCGTCTCTTTTGAGACAGAATGGCCCCCTGCCGATCATGACGATCAGCTGGCGGCGGAGTTGCAGGCGCTCGCTGAAATCGCCAGAGAGGTCGGGCCGGAGACCCATTTTGAAATCGATTGGCCCGGTGGAACTGGATCGGCCGATCGGATCGAAGAGTATGCCTATGTGCTGAAGAGGGCGTCGGTTGCTATTCAAGGGGCAAACCCAAAGGCAGATGTCTATTTGAGGGCCTCGGCCGATCTGCCGGAAGATCTTCGGGCACTGGTCGCGGCGGAGGCCGGCGCCTATGTGCAGGGAGTGGCTCTGGAGCCTGCGCCGGAAATGGCAGAAACGTTGGCGCTTGTTGGTGAGTTACTGCCGGGCTATGCCGTGGCCGTCAGTGCCGCGGCCGTTCCTCACGACCACGGTGATTTCGCGGTGGAGGCGGCTCGCCATGCGGCCGCGGGCGCCGGCACAACGTTCTTCGACCTCCGTGAGACCGGGGTCGCTTCGGAAACAATGGGGTTGTTGTTGTGGCTCGTCCGGGAGTTCAGCGGTGATCTGACGCCGGATTTCACGGCCAAAAGTGGACCTGATGCCTGGGCCTTTGTGCGGGCCGACGATCTCGGATTGCGAGTTGTCGTCGATCCGGGTGATCAAGGTTCTTCCCTGGTGTTCTCCGACAAGAGCCTGGCCGATCCTCAGGTCGTCAACGCCGATGGTTCTTTGCGGTTCCTTCCATGGCGTCGGACGGACCAAGGCACGGAGATCGATATCCCCGCTGGGGAACCGTTGGTCCTGCGCATCGGCCGGCTGGCGGCGATCGACCTCGGAGGTTTCGAAGAAGCAGTTGACGTCGCGGGCACCCGGCAGATGCCGGTCGAGGAGATCCTCCAGCGTCTGCAGGCCGTCGAGGATGACCAGAACCGACGGCTTCTGCACTACGAGGCGACCTACACCCAGCACCTGCGATATCGGCCGAACGGTCGCATGGAGCCGATCGAGGTCACCTTCGCGGGACCTTTCTTCTTTCGGCAAGGGACGGGATTCGATTGGGCATGGAAGGACTTCATGGTTGCCGGTGTCGCCTGGAAGGGTCGCATCCCGGAACTGCCGCTGATCCAGCCGGCCAAGGCCGCGGCCATGCCGATGGAGATCCACCTGGATCGCCGTTACGACTATCGGCTTCGGGGGACTGCCGTGGTTGAGAATCGCGACTGCTGGGTCGTCGATTTTGAGCCCACCGAGTCCGAGGACGACGCCGGCTTGTGGAAGGGCACGGTCTGGGTGGACCGGGAAGTCTTTGCGCGCGTCAAGACCCGTGCCTTGCAGTTGGGGTTGCAAGGGGAGGTTCTGTCCAACGAGGAGACCGCGCTTTTTGAACCGGTTGATGCAGCCGGACAGGTCGTCGGCTGGACAGAGGGCGGAATCGTCTTGCCGACGCGGGTCGTCGGGCAGGAACTGCAGTCGATCCTCAACGCGACGGTCCAGGTGGTCAAGGAAAGCGCCCTGAGCTTCATCACGATCAACCGGGAGGGTTTCGATCAGAGACTGGAAGCTGCCCATGCCGGCGACTCGACCATGGTCCGGGACACTCCCGAAGGTATGCGATATCTGGACCGAGAGGACGACGGCACCCGAACGATCAACGAGGGCTTTGATCAGGACCGGGTTTTCGGCCTCGCCGGGACCTATTACGACGCGTCCTTCGATTACCCTCTGCCCCTGATCGGCATCGACTACTTCTCCAACGACGTTGCCGGAACCGGCGCCCAGACCAACATCTTCTTCGCCGGCGTGCTCGTTAACGCCAATATTGCCGATCCATCGTTCCTTGGCTCCAGGTGGGACGCAGGCGCCCGGTTGGGCGGGGTTGCAATCGCCGGTGAGCAGGACCTTTATCGGAGCGGTGTCGAAGTCGAAGGAGAGACCATTGAGAACCGCGGTGGGGGACTGGATCTCTTCCTCGGGCATCCCCTGGGAAGTTTCGGAAAGATCGACTTCACCTACGGCCTGGATTATGACGCCTTCGGGCGGGCGGATGATACGGCAGACGACTTCGTCCTGCCGGAGAACACGTTCACCTACTCACTGGGAATTGAGCTGACATACTCGCGGGCCGGCTACCGCTTCAATGCCGAGGCCTTCACTTTTGAGCGTTCGGATTGGGCGCCGTGGGGCTTGCCGGGCAGTGACGACTATGACCCGGCCCACAAGGACTACCAACGTTGGCGCATCGGCGTGACCAAGTCGTGGTGGGTCTCCGGCTACACCAAGTTGGGTCTGCGGTTGGAGCACCTCGACGGTCAGGACCTTGATCGTTTTTCGAAGTTTGGATTCTACACCTTTGGGGAATCGACCGTGGCGGGCTACCAGCGGGGCCTGGTCACCGCCGAGAGGGCCGAGGCCATTCACCTCAGCTACGGCTTCAACCTGGCCGAAGTGCTGAGGCTCGAGTTGCGTGGGGACGCCGCGTGGGCCACCGACGAGGCCACGGGCCTGGACAATGAGTTACTCGCAGGTCTCAGCCTTAATGGAACGCTGGTCGGCCCCTGGCAGACCGTGGTCAATTTTGACATCGGCGTGCCCATTGAGGGCCCTGCCGAGGACTTCACCGTTCGCCTGGTGTTTCTGAAGTTATTCTGAGCTCTGGGTGATGCCTAACCCGACCTTCTCACTACGCCCTCCAAGCCCGCACTTCTCACCGGTTTTCGAAGCGAAAGGCGCGAAACGCAATGAGATT
>CBDTUG010000313.1:0-3425 GCA_965363555.1 uncultured Thermoanaerobaculia bacterium | reverse complement strand
CCAGATGACGATCGACGCAGTTGTAACAGGCATTGAGCCTGCCGCCGAGATACCAACCGCAGTCAACGTTGTCGTAATCGCTATCGAAGACTGTACTCCAACGGTGGAACCAGGTCAGTCGCTCGGCCTGTCGTTCCCAGAAGGTATCGGGGTCGTCGAGGGACAGGCGGTAGAGCCGCTGATACTCCTCCATGCTGTCAATATGTGCGTTTTTTACAATGTGGGGTTTCGGCTGATAAAGGTCTTCAGAATCCGGCATGTTTCCTCCAGCGCCCTCGACCTGTAGATCGGAGGGTGGTTATTCTTGAGATTTCGCTCAAGTGACCATACCACCGGAGGCCCAGCAGGCCATGCCGCAACACAGCATAGGCCGACGAGCTGCCCACATCCTGACAATTCCTGACCCGTCGCTCACGCTCCCGGAAAGTAACGAAGGAGTTTTCGATGGCGCTTGCCGGCCCGGTCAAAGTTTCGCAGCAATCGTCTATCGCGGCTTCGCGGATTGAGCAGACCGAGGGTGAGAAGCAGGGCCACAAAAGGATTGGGCGGTCGCACGTAGAAAGGAATCAGGTTGAAGTCGAACAGCTTGGGTATCGCCGTACCGTTTTCTTCAACCACCATCACGTTCAGGGAATGCATATCCAGATCAAAGAGATCTGCCGCGTGGGCCAACTCGACGATGCGCTCCAGGTGCGGCCTGAGTTCGACCACGGCCTCAGCGCCTCGTTTCTTCCTGAAAAAGTAGTAGAGATCTCCGACCAGGAGTTCTTGAACGATCGCAGAGTATTCGTCGGTGACGAGGCAATCGATCGGCTCTACGACATAGCGAGCCAGACCCGGAGCCTGGAAGAACGATCGATTTCGCTCGAACTCATACTCTGCAAGGTTCCCGCCCAACTTCCTGGAATGCCTGGATAATGCGAGGTCTTTATAGACCTTTATCGCTACTTCCCGTCCCTTTCGCCTACCGCGGAAGACTGTGCTGCGTCCGCCCTCTCCTAATCGCTCGAACAGGTCGAGATTTCCAAGCGTCGGCGGTCCTGGCTCAGGAATTTGTCGGCTCCGCAAGCACGATCCACTTATCCGAGAAAAACGGAGCGACAGAGAACACCTTGACGATCTTCAATCCGGCCTGCGTCATCTCGGACTCCAGTTGCCTTCGATTGAGACGGGGGGGCATCCGTGATATACGGCCAAAGAGCCGTTTGACTGCCCATCGCAGCCAGGGGTAACCGTACCGATGTCGAAGGTCGACAATCAACCAGCGGCTCGCAACCCGGCCCAACTCCCGGAGTATGTTCACCCGGGTTTCACCGTCCACGTGGTGGAGGAAACGAATCGAAGTCACACAATCGAAGGCGCCATCGGGATAAGGAAGCCGCTCGGCATCCGCCTGCACGAAGTCCGAAACCTCGTTGACTCCGGAATGCACTTGACGGGCGACCGACATCATCTCGAGCGAGATGTCCGAGCATGACACCCGACATCCCCGATCTGCAATCAGGCGAGAAAAACGCCCGGTCCCGCAAGGCAGGTCGAGCACACTGGAAACACCGTCCGCCGCGTCCAAAGCCCGCTCAATAACCTTCCAATTGGCCAGGTGACGACGCTTGCGACCCGCTGACCCCATTCGATGAAAGTCGTAGTTCGAGGCGACATCGGCACTCTGATAGAAAGCCTTCTTATAGGCATACTCACCGTCGTCGAGCGGCCTGCTGACATCAGTCTTGCCTGGTTGTTGTGAGCTCATTTCTCGTCGTCCCCGTCCTTCCGGTCTGCAGGAAACATATCCTTGAGCGGCCCAACCAGTTCGGCCAGGGAGGCATGCAGACTACCTTGGTTGGATGAGCGCCGGGCGCCCGGAGAGGCACTGCCGCCACGGTCCCTCGGAGGCTGAGATCGCCCTTTCGGGCGTCCCTGATCCCTGGAACTACGGCCCTGCTGCTTTCGATTTTCGGCGAACTGCTTCTTGCGCGCCTCGAAGAACGGCTCACGGGCGGCTCGAAAACGCTGCCAGAGTTCTTCGTCCTGCCGGCGCCCTGTCGACGGCGCTGCTTTCCACTCGTCCATTAACACCTGCATGGCATCGAAGGTGCCACCCCAGTCGGTCGATGTATTGAGAGCCTCGGCCCGTGTTATCAAATCTTCTTTGGCCTGTTCACCGGTTCGCCGGTTCTGCCTCATTTCGGCAGTGTGCTCCGACCGGCGGTCGAAAAATCGGCTTCGTGCGGTCTTGAATCGTTGCCACAGGACTTCGTCCTCGTCGCCGCCACCCGCACCGGCCTGTTTCCATCGCTCCATCAGCTCGGCTTCGGCCTCAGCGGTCGATCGCCAGGAGTTTGAGTCCGCCAGCTTTTCCGCCTCGTTGATCAACTGAACTTTGGCGGCCCGGCCTTCCACCAACTGTGTTTGAATCCGGTCCAACTCGCCAACGGCCTTTTCGAGCAAGGCCGCAAAATCGCCAATGGCCTTGGCGCCTTCGACCCAATGAATGAAGGAACGCAGGGACTTGATGTGCCGAACCATGTTGTGGGTCCCGGCGACTTCTTTCTTTAGCAGAACCCAGCGATCCTCCAGGGCCTGGAAGCGATCGGCCAGCATGGCGATGACCGCTTCGCCGTCCTCGCCTCCGACCTTGCCGACGACCCGGCCATCGAAGAAACGACCACCCCGCACCCAGATATTGCCTTTGACATCGATCTGCAGCAGTTCATCACCGCTCCACTCGGGGGCCGGGCCACCATCTGCACTCGGAGCCTCGAAATCGGGCTCGTCGAGATCAAGCATGCCATCAAGTGGCGGCGTGACGGATTTCGTGTCCTTCGTCATGACTCGATGCGGCTCAAAAAGCCGAAGGCGGAGTGTAACATTGCGATTTCCAGTTTCAAATTTCCAGTTTCCCCACAGTCAAAAAAACCCGGGGCCGAAAATCTACCCCGGGGTTATCTCTTCTTCGACCGGTACTCGTACGGCACCGGACGAAAGAATAGTTCTCGACACCAGATTCTCGGTCCAGGCGGTCCGCAAGTTGAACCACAAATGGTAGCTCATATAATCAGCCCTCACCCGCTCGAAACTCTCAAAATCCTCGGACACATATGCCAGGTCGTCATACGCCAGAAGGGCATTCAATGACAGGGTCGAACGCTCACCGACGGTGTGCTCAACCTTGGTGAGAACGTCGTAGTATTCGCTGAGAATTCCGTCTGCGGTCTTGTTCTCCCCCTTGATTACCGCCGTTGGCTTCTGCGTCGACGGTTGAAAAAATATTCTGGAAGTCCTTGAGATGAAAGGGTTCGTAGATTTCCATGCCATCAAGAATCACCAGCATCTCGTCGGTTGCACCACCCCTGACGTTAAACTGAGCCGACACATCTCCCCCGGAGGCGCCGGGTAGACGCTTGACAGCCCTGTAGAGATCGTCG
>CBDTUG010000312.1:0-3427 GCA_965363555.1 uncultured Thermoanaerobaculia bacterium | reverse complement strand
GGCCCACGTCAATTGGGACGATCTCCGGGCTGCCGGTGAGCGTGAAGGGTGGCAAGAAATCGGTCTCTGGCCTCTGGCTGAATTTATGGTCAGAACCGGCCTTTCCGAAATTGTTGAAGATCGTGGTCTCGGGATGGAAGCAGCAGTGAATTCGCGGACCGTTCGAGAGCGGCAGGAAATCAAGCGTCTGCTCGATCCCGAGGGCATGGGGTCGGACCTGAAGATGTTGATTCAGGGTCGGGGGTGCATGGCAGCTCTCAGCTCTCAGCTCTCCGCTCTCAGTCGAATCGTACCCACGGAATAGACCCCAGTGGAGGCGGCCGGTTTATTGCTTCCGCTTCATCGACATTCTTCCTCATGACTTTCCCGCTGGCCGTCGGTCCATGACAAAAGAAAATGGTCGATGACCAGTCTTGGTTTAGACATGCTACGGGATCACACCGGCCGGGTTAAACACGAGGATCATCCGGTCATCGGCCCAGCGGTAGATACGGCGGTCCGGGTAGCACCACTCGAGGCCCAGGGTCTCTCCGAAATCGGCCGCAAAGAGGGGTGCGGTGTGATCATCGTTCAGTCCCAACCAGGGTGACGCCTCGGCCCATCCTCGCCAGTTGTCTTCCGGTAGCAGTACCAGCGAGCACGGGGGCAGGGTCGATGCGGCTCGGGTCATTTTCGGATTGATGTCGTTGTAGCCCCGGTAGAGGTTGAGCCGGGCCGGGATGGCCGCGGCGGCGCTGAGGGTCAGGAGGCCCAGGAGGACGGCGGCAACCGGCCAGGTTCGGCGTTCTTTCGAGGCCAGGACCGCGGCTCCTCGAGCGGTCAAGATCCACAGAATGCCGCAGGGTACGAAGAGATATCGGGGTCCGAAACCGTGCAGACCTGTTGCCCGCGTTCCAAGGTGGGCAAGGACGACGGTGGCGGCGATGGCGATCAGCAACCGATCCTCTTTGGTTGATTGGCGAGAGAGGAACAGGACGACAACAAAGGCCATGGGCAAGGCCGCCGAGATGGGTCCATCGAGCCACGGCCATCCCCATCCCTGGACCAACGGCCCGAGAGACGCAAACAAGGTGTCGAGGTTTCGGATACCGAACGCGGTGTGTTGAATTGAATACATCGAACCTTCGGCCAGGGCGTATGGAAAGGCCCAGGGCGATCCTGTGATCGTGTTGTTGGCTATCAATGTCGGCAGAGTCGTCACAGCACCGGAGGTGATCAGCCATACGCTGTCGATCCACCGTCGCCTCCCGGCCAATGTCTCAGCGAGATGAAACAGACCGACGGGAAAGGCAACGGCGACTGCGGTCAACGGTCTCATGCCGAAGGCCAGGCCGAAGGCGATACCTGCGCCGACCCACCGCCAACCCGAGGTGCCCGAATCTTTCGGAAGGCAAAGTAGGACTGCGCCAATGAGCATCGTAGCGCTGCCGGCGTGGGGCATTTCGGACCCGAACAGCAGCAGTGCCAAAGGGGAGGCCAGGGCGGCTGCTGCGGCCGCCAGGGCGGTCCATCGTCCGCCCAGTCTGAGGCCCAGCAGAGCAATCAGGAGGATGTGCGGCACCCGAAGGAGGGCAGGCGCCAGCCACGGGGCGCCGACTGCGATGCCGGGGGCCAGGATCAGCGGCCACAGAGGAGGGTAGTGCCCGAGCCAACGCCCGTTGCGAACATAGGTCAGGGGAATGGTGAAGTGTTCGGAACACAGGGGCTCGGGGCCAGTCAGATGTCCTGCAAGTAGCCATCGCCCCTGGAGTTGGTAAACCACTTCATCCGGAAGGTGGGGGAGTCCCTCGAAGATGTCGACGGCGGTCCAGACTGAGAGCCCGGCGCCTCCGAGGCACAGCAGGGCCAGAACGATCGCAAGAATTCCGGGGCCCAGCTGAGGGATGTCGTGTTCGGTTGTGCCTCTCAGTCCGACGATGATGAACCAGAGGGCCAGCAACAACGAGCCCCCCGAGAAGGCCCGGAGTCCGGTGGCGGTCATCGCGCCCAGGCGACCCAACGGTTGTGGTTCCAATGAGCCGGAGGCCAAGACAGTGCCCTGGTCGTCGAGGATCAGGAGGTCGTTGTTGAGCAGACCTCGCCGAAAGGCGCAGGCGAAGCCTGGAATGCCGCCAAGGTTGAGGATCAGGTGTTGGTGGTGGCGGCCGGTGATGACTCCGCGCAGAGTGAACTCCGAGCCCAGGTCGGCCGAGACCGAGAAGACAGTTGCAGTAGGCGCCTTCTCATCGACCCACCAGTCCCCGACAGGCGGATGTGGGCCGCGGGGGAAGGAGAAAGGCGAAGGCAGGCGCCATCGACCGACCGGGCCTCCAGGCGTGAAGCCTTCGAGTATGCCGCCCCCGGTTGCATGTACGCCGGCCTGGGCCGAGAGGCTGAGGGTCTTGACGTCGGGGATCTCGGTCCGGACGCCTATCGTCGTTGTCCCTGCGGTGAATTCAATGCGTCCGTTCCACGCCACGATTTCGATGGTCGTCTTCAGGTCGAGAGCGCCAGCGATCACCCAGCACGCTGCGGCCAGCCCGAGAAAGGCTGCCGTTTGACGCCACATATTCCTTCGCCTCGGATCAGGGGTCACGAGTTCTGCAACTCTACGAATCCAAGTTCACTCAGGAGATAGACCAGCCGGAGAATCCGTTCGTCACTGCTCTGGTCGTGCAGGAGATCATCCAGGCTGCTTGGGTGCATCTCAAGGCTCTGGATGAGTCGCTGGTCTCGTCCCGAAAAGTTCAAAGTTGGGGGAATCGTGAAGATCGACCTCCGAACGAGGGTCTTCCTGTTGTCTCCGATCGCCTTTCGGATGAAGGCGAGCGGTATTTGTTCCATCACGGCGTCACGGACCAGACCCAGGCAGTTGAGATTGAGCGGCATGCCTGCCTCGGGAGCACGTTCATCTGGGTAGAAAGCGAAGGTCCCGTCACTCCAGGTGAAGAGATCGAGAATCCGGTCACGGACCTGATTGCTGAGAGATCGGTAGAGTTCATTGGGTGCAACGGCCTTGGATCTCAAGAGCAGGTCGATCAGTTGGAGGTTGCCCATTTCCCCTTGTTTTCGAACTCTGGCGAGGTCTGCGGGCGTCAGCAACCCGGCCGTGACCAGGAATTCCCCGAAGGCCTCTTTTTCGACGTTTGATTTAGCGCTGAACACGTCCGCCATACCACCGCTGGCGATCTTGTCGATCAGGACGTAGTCTCCAAAGGACCTCAGCTGGAGCTTGTCGGCCATGTCCTCAGTGTACTGGAACTCATGGAAACTCCCGCTCAAACAAAGCGAGTATTCGACGCAGACTTCAGGTCTCAGGTTTCAGGTCTTAAATCGCAGACGACGTTGTGTTTCCTGAAATAGCTGCCTGCGATTGAAATGTTTTACCTAGCGAGTTCCCGTCCGGAAACGGCACTTTTTTGCAATTTCGTCGTCAGGCGGCGGGTTT
>CBDTUG010000311.1:0-3440 GCA_965363555.1 uncultured Thermoanaerobaculia bacterium | reverse complement strand
CGATCTCTCAAGCGACAGGTGATCGTTGAAGACCCCTACAGGTCACCCCTCTTGGTCGAGTTGGCCGAAGCTGCGAACTCAATCGAGGATCTGAGCCAGAGCCTGCACCGCCTCGGGGTCACCCACATCATGGTTAACGAGGCGGAGATGGAACGGCTCGCCGGGGTGCGGCGGGTTGATGATTACTGGGCGCCGGCCTCTGATCGATCCCTGCGACTGATCCATACTTTTCTCGAGACTGAGGTGATCCGCATTTTTGATCTCGGTGATCTCTGGGTCGCACGTCTCAAGGCGCCGGCATCCGTTCAGGATAAAGGTCCAGTGGGAACGACGTCCTGAGAGAGGCCGACGGCATGGGGTAGATTCCCGAAGGGTCGAACCACACCCTATAGCGATCAAAGTCGGTAAAGTTCATCGGCTGACTGACGAAATCATTGCGTAACCATACTGCGAAGCGCCGATAGCGCTCGAAGTAGTCTGATTGTCCTTGTCTACACCGATTGTCCGATGTCATCCGCAACGCCGACGGGTCAGCAGAGTGCTCCCAAATTTCCAGCGCACTGAGAGGTCGTCCTTTGGTGTCAAGAATTTGAAGGTCGTTGAGTGGGTCGAACATCACCCAACGTTTTTCATCCCGGAGCCATGCCTCGATGACCTCGTGTCCCTCGATTGTGACGCATCGGGCGGGGGCGCCGAAACTGCCGATGGCCTGAAGAAGTACAAAACAGTATTGCGCGCAAAACCCGCCGGTTACCCCTTGTCTGATATCCCTCAGGATGATGCGTGCATCGGGAGGTGGATATGGATCAGGCCGGCCCGGCTCCCACTGATCCCGGACCCAACTCATCAGGCGACGGAAGGTTTCCTGATCGCCCGTCGCACCTGCCACAACCTCATCGAGCCCTTCTTGTTGCCTCAGGTCCTGCAATACGGTTGGGTTTTCATAGACGAAACGAAAGCGGGAAAAGTGTCGAACCCCGGCCGGATCGGCGAAGAGGTGGATTGCCATCAAGGGCTCGTTCTCCTGTCGGTGGTCTTGGGCAGTACTGTCGTCCGAATCCAGCGGGCATCCGAGAACACTCGCCAACAAAAACGCTGTCACAATTGGTGCCAGGAGCCGTGAACTATTGGTCGAGATCATCGGATTCAATGGCCTCTATAACCCTGATGACGCCGCGTCCCAGGAGGCCGTGAATCACCAGTCGGTGTTCCACGGGGGAGCCCGGCAGTTGGCTGAGGATCTGGCCGACGGTGTAGGCACCGTTGATTCTGGATAACAAGAACCCTTCCTCCTGGCTACAGGGCAGTTCGGTCAAAGCTTTTGTAGGGACCGCAACCTCAAGGGTGGACTTATCATCGAAATCCGAACCGGTCACGACACTTTCGATTTTTCCATGGAGAGATTCGACCTTGTCTTGAGCCTCCGAGTTGCCGTCGGTTTTGGCTCGTAGATCCTCCAACAACCGAAAGGCATCCAGGAGTTTGTCATCGGCCAGGGCCTTTTCAGCTGTTCTGAGCAGTGCTCGCCACCCGCTCTTGGAAAAGCCCGGGATCGAGGGCGTTTCGTTTGACGGCGGCGTCAATTTAAAGACGCCGACTCGTAGGCCCTGTAGGACAAACTGTCTGACGGGGAATGGTCCGATGCGACGGGCAAGGCCGATTTCCTCAATGGAATTGACGCCGTTGATCTCGCACAGGACCCCGCACTCTTCGGGGGAGAGGGCGTTGACATCGAGGGCGCCGATGACTGAAGGTATGTAATCGTCACCGCTGATGATTTCCCGGCTTCGTTTCCATTCATCCTGGCGCCTGACGCCTTCCAGGATCAGATGTTCGACGTCGATGTTGAGTGGGTCGAATTTCTTTGCCGGAAGAATGGCTTCGAGAAACCGGAAATCGCCTTCCGCCCAGAGAAACATCTCAAAAATCGACTCTTCGGTCTTGACCTTCAAAACCCCGGCCAACTCCTCCCGGGAAAGGCGACCGATGATCACCAGGAGTTCTCCCAGCAGAGCGCCGTGCCGGTCCTGCATGTCCAGAAGTTCGTGCAGTTCGTCTTCATCCACGAAGTTCCACCCGACCAGGTAGTAGCCCAGGAACTCCTTGGGATTGTCCGAAGCCGAGGCAACGACTTTACCCTCGCGGAAATAGAGTTTCTTCTTGAATGATGGACCATCGACCACCAAGGTGCCGGTCTTGCGACTCTGGGAGACCCACTGAAGCAGGTCCGGGAACGGCATGGTTTTTAGATTGCCGCTGATCGACATCGCCCGTACCTACCTCCGGTCCTTTTCCACGGCCCCGATCAGCCTCAGGACAATTCCGGCTTCTGAGCGTTTGGACGGGGCTGATGCTCAGGTTTTGGCACGATCACCGGTTTCTTGACTGATTCCAAATCTTCGCAAATTCCGCGCTGCCATGCTCTTTGCCGGGTTCGAACCTCGTTAAGGACCTTCTGGGCTTCTGGTTTGCCCTCGAAATCCTGTCTCAGGGCCCGAAGACCCTCGATCGCATCGTGGTATCCCAGGACAAAGGTCTTCCGGGCCTCATCCGAGGTCAGACGAATACTTCGCTGGTTGCTTCCTTCCTCCAGCGTGCAGTTGATGATATTGCTTTCCTGTATCAGGCTCTTCACCGTCGCCCTCGAGGCTTCCATTTGGGCATCAACTGATTTGAGACAGGCTTCGGCGTCACTCCACTGTTCTCGAACCGTAGTCCATACATCCATGTCGATCTTCGAGAGCTTTTCACCCAGCTCTTTCGCCTCGGCCTCGACCGGTGTCAAGGGGACTGGTGTGGCCACGACTTTTCGGGGAACCCAGGTTGGGGTTCCGGTGGATTGAATCCGCTGTTGGGCCTGGGCGACCAGGGTGCCACCCATCAATCCGACGACCATAACAACTGTGAGAACTCGAACCCTGAGCATCATCTAACCCTCCATCTGAGCGAGTGTATCGTAACCCGGCGAAGCTTGAAGCCTTCGCCGAGCGCTGTCAGCTTTGCTGCTTGCAGAATTCCGACCGCCACGACCGAAGGACTCAAATCCGGCCATCAGTCCTCGATGTGCCCTGCGGTCTTGCTGAAATCTCACAGCCGAGAGCTGAAAGCTTCCTTCCCTCAGGCCGTCCGGGCCTTTGGAATCCTGACTTTATCCTTGAGGTAGTTGTCGATGCCCTCGGCGGCAACCTTGCCCGCACCCATCGCCAGAATGACTGTTGCTGCACCAGTGACGATGTCGCCACCGGCAAACACCCCGGGAATCGAGGTCATCATCGTTTCTTCATCAACGACGATGTTGCCCCATCTGTTGAGTTCAAGGCCTTCAGTCGATTGAGTGACCAGGGGGTTGGGCCCCTGACCGATTCCCATGATGATCGTATCCAGTTCGACATCGTACTGTTCGCCTTCGATCGGAACCGGCCGACGCCGACCGGACGCAT
>CBDTUG010000310.1:0-3468 GCA_965363555.1 uncultured Thermoanaerobaculia bacterium | reverse complement strand
GGATGCTGCGTGGGCTGGAATCCAGACCAATGGCGTTCGCAACTGGCAGTATCGGGGTTTTTCGGCCGGACCTCTAGCGGCCCGATGTCATTTTGGGTACAATGCCCGCCGCGTCGCACGGGACCCCGGGGGATCGGTCATCAGTGACCCGTTACGATTCACCTTCCGAACCCACGTGCACACAGGAGGTTCTCTTGAACGACAGCCACGCGAAAGTCTTGATCATCGGATCCGGTCCGGCTGGATTAACTGCCGCTTTGTACTCAGCCCGGGCCGATCTCGAACCGGTCGTCATTGAAGGCCTGCAGCCCGGCGGGCAATTGACCATTACGACCGAAGTCGAAAACTACCCTGGATTTCCGGAAGGCATCACCGGCCCCGAACTGATGCAACGGACCAAGGCCCAGGTCGAACGTTTTGGCACCCGCTTCTTGTTCGACCAGGTGACCGAGGTTGAGTTGGACCAGCGACCGTTCAAGGTTCATACCGACGACAACGGAACCTGGACCTGTGACACTCTGATCATCGCCTCGGGCGCGACGGCCCGGCTGCTCGGGCTGGAGAGTGAAACGGCCCTGATGGGCTACGGCGTTTCTGCGTGTGCCACGTGTGATGGCTTCTTCTATCGCGACAAGGAGATCGCAGTGGTCGGCGGTGGTGACACCGCCCTGGAGGAGGCACTTTTTCTGACAAAGTTCGCCTCCAAGGTAACTCTGGTTCACCGTCGCGACGAATTGCGGGGATCCAAAATCATGCGCCAGCGGGCGATGGACAACCCCAAGATCGAATTTGCCTGGAACTCAGTGGTTGAAGAGGTTCTGGGCACCAAGGACGGAGGCGGTGTCACCGGGATTCGCCTCAAAGACACCACCAACGGAGAGATGCGGGATCTGGCTCTGGAGGGGCTCTTCATTGCCATCGGCCACAAACCCAACACCGATCTCTTCAAAACGACACTGGACATGGACGACGTCGGCTACCTGAAGACCGCTGCCGATTCGACTCGTACGTCGGTCGAGGGCGTCTTTGCCTGCGGCGATGTCCAGGACAGCCAATATCGCCAGGCGGTCACCGCTGCGGGTTCGGGCTGCATGGCAGCGCTCGAGGCCGAGAGGTGGCTGGCCGAACAGGGTTCGCATTAAAAATGGCCGGAATTAAATCCGGTATGGCGTGAATTATCCAAGATAACCGCAGCCTCGCCGAGGCCGCATAACAAACAGACCGGGAGGTCTCATGATCTCATTCAGTGAATCAGCTATCGCCAAAGTCCATGAGTTTTCAGCATCGATGCCAGAGGCCGAAGGTAAAAATCTTCGGATCTTTATCCAGGGTGTGGGCTGCTCCGGCTTTTCCTACGACTTCACCTTCGACGACAAGAGGGACGACGACACACTCGTCGATGCGGGTGACCTGCAAGTGCTGGTTGATCCTCATAGCGTACCCCATCTGACAGGAGCTTCGGTCGACTTCACCGAAGACCAGCGCGGTTCCGGCTTTACAGTCGAAAACCCCAATGCGCCGGCCAATGACTGCTCGCCTTCCGGCGGCGGCTGTTCCGGTTGCGGCTAACCCACACATCTCACCAATGATCTACTCCGGCACGAAATATGCGGGAATCTACGACGTTTTCTTGACCTTGCTTGTTCAACGTACCGTCAAGTACGCCTCACTCGCTCGGTCTGCGATAACGACGCATCTCACCACATCTTTCGCACCTCGCAACGAAAATTGGCGGGAAATGCGGGCTTTCCAATGACCAACGGCCTCGAAGAGCCCTCGCCTCTTGAGGTCATCCGGTTGGGCCACCCTGTGCTCCGACAGGTGGCCGAACCGGTTCCGGAAGATTGTTTCGGGTCGCAAAGACTGCACAATCTTTCCCGAGACATGATTCGAACGATGCTCTCGGAAGATGGTGTTGGTCTCGCGGCGCCTCAGGTTGCCGAGGACTTGCGCCTGTTCGTCTATTGGGTGCCAGGCAGCGACGACCATCCGGAAATCGCCCCTCAACTTCTGGCCAACCCAGAGATTAAGACGGTCGGTGAATCGGTTGAACACGGGTGGGAGGGCTGTCTCTCGATTCCCGGTCTCAGAGGGATCGTACCCCGCTACAGCCGCATCAAGGTTCGCGCCAGAGATATCGAAGGCAATTCGGTGTCTCTGACGGCAGACGGCTTTCACGCCCGGGTCATGCAGCACGAATTCGACCACCTCGACGGCATCGTCTTTCTCGACCGGATGGACAGCCCGGCTTCCCTGGCGTTCGAACACGAATGGGAACGCTACGTCCTTCAATCCGGGAGCGACCTCTGAGCCCTTCAGGCACTCATCCAGGGACACTTTCAAAAATCGGCGAAAACTCCGCAATCTCCCCCTCTCTCCCTCTCCCCTGGTGGGCCGCAATCACCGGATTGATCTTCGGCGTAGCAGCGGGGTTTTTCGAGATTCTCAACACCGGCATCGGATGGCACCTGGCCTCCGGGCGGTGGATGGTGGAGCACCGGACGGTTCTGACCTCCAATCCCTTCACTCTCGGTGCCGACGGGGCCCCGTGGCTGAACCATGAATGGCTTTTCCAGGTTGCCGTCGCCCTGATCGAACGGCTTGGCGCCGGGCCAGGCTTGGTAGGGTTGCGAGTTCTGGTCACAGTCGGCCTGGTTTTCCTGTTGATCCGCTTTGCTCGAGAGGCCGGTCTGTCGTCTGGGTCTGCACTGGTATTGGCTTGCCTGTGTGTCGCCGGCGCCCGGATGCGATTCTATGTACGGCCCGAATTGGCGACCCTCGTACTTCTGCCCCTGGGAGTCAGCCTCTACCTGGGGCGATCTCACCGCCGAACAGCCGTGACCGCAGCGGCAATCGCCGTCATTTCAGCTGTTGGCGTCAATCTCCATGCCGGCATCCTGGTATTGCCAGCCATTCTAGGCGCTTTGGTGATCGCCGAGGCTTTGACCACCATCATTGAGGGGCGGTCTCCCCTGACCGTGATTTCGTCCGGGGCCGCCATCGTCGGCGCCGCCATCGGAGGCGCCTTGCTCAATCCTTGGGGTTGGCACGTCTTGGTGGC
This sequence comes from uncultured Thermoanaerobaculia bacterium, assembly GCA_965363555.1. Lineage (GTDB taxonomy): Bacteria > Acidobacteriota > Thermoanaerobaculia > Thermoanaerobaculales > Sulfomarinibacteraceae > DAOWGJ01. Next base: position 407 of record CBDTUG010000310.1, on the reverse strand, counting down.
CCCGTTTCGGCTGGCTCACCTGGTCGGCAAACCCTGGGTACCCAATCCCGAATGGATTTCACCGGGGCCGACCGATGTCCCGGAACTCTACGTGGGCTTGTTCCTTGCGTGGGGCCTGTTCATATTTCGAGAACGCCAACCCATCAGGTGGATGCTGTTGGGCGTGATCTCCGCGCTGGCCCTACGTTATGTCCGAAACGTGGGCCTGTTCTTCACCGTACTCCCACTGGCTGTGGCCCCGGCACTCGCCGGCATCAGCACTCTGCGACGTGTTGCACATCGCACCTCTCTGATCGCGTCAGCCGCTGCGTTGTGCCTGGCGGCGTTGATGATCGACGTGCCGGGGCACCCTTTCGGTTGGGGTTTTTCAACAGGCCGATATCCGGTCGGCGCCAGCTTTTTTCTCG
>CBDTUG010000309.1:0-3494 GCA_965363555.1 uncultured Thermoanaerobaculia bacterium | reverse complement strand
GACGTGCCGGGTGCGGCTTTCTTCACCTGGCAGACCTTCAGACCAAGACGCCGCTACGAAGAAAGCCGACACCGGGCAATCCACGGCGGCACCCTCAGCGAACGAGTCTCGGCCGAGGGCAGTAGGTCGCCGCTCGCCTTTTCTGCGAGCCCGCGTTGTTATTGAGCCTGACTCCTCGCTGCGGGCTCTCAGAAAAGGCGACGCTGGTGCGCCCGGAGGGCGTGCCAGAAGGCCGGGGTTGGATTTCAGCGTCCGGGACCAAGACTGCGTACAGCATCCGCCGTCCCGCCAGGTTAGAATCCACCCATGAGCGAAAAAACACCAGACCCTCACGGAGAGCGGGCGACCGACAATCCCGACGCCATCGACCTGTGCCGAATCATCGACCAATCAGTCGCACAACTCTGGGAGACGGTCGAATCCTTGGAACGGCTGCAACCGCGAAACCTCCAGCGTTTCAGAGTTTCGGTTTTCGGATCTTCCCGGGTTCCTCCTGAATCTCCGCTTTTCAATGAAGTCAAGGCGATGACTCGCCGCCTCTCCGTCGCCGGGTGCGATCTCGTAACAGGGGGCGGCGGTGGTCTGATGCAGGCGGCAAACGAAGGCGCCACCGACGGTCTCCTGTCGGCGCCGGCGTCGGGCGATCTGCCCATTCGCCTGGTCGAAGGCCGCGCCAACAAGCCTTTCGTCGAGAGGGTGTACCGCCACCGGACGTTCTTTTCGCGCCTCCATCATTTCGTTCGCCTGTCCTCAGCATTCATCGTCTTGCCAGGAGGGATCGGTACGACCTTGGAGGCAATGATGATCTGGCAACTCCTCCAGGTGGAACACATCCCGTCAACGCCCTTCCTGCTCTATGGCGGGCACTGGAATGGACTGCTGCAGTGGGTCGAAGAAACCTTGGTGGACAACCACTTCGCCGACCGGCAGGATCTGACTCTACCGACCGTCGTCACCACGGTGGATGAGGTTGTCGAAGCAATTCTGGAAGAGTTCAAACAGTTCCAAGCAATGAACGAGGCAAAGCCGGGATCATAAGACGACTGGCCGGCCCCGCCGGACCACCTCAGCAGGTCACAGGTAGCAGGCTTCAGGGGACGCAATGCGCTCTGCAACCTGTGTTTTGAAACCCGTGACCTGTGACCTGAAACTCTACCTCACCTTTTCAAAACGGTGCAACGAACAATAGTGGTAGGAGTGCCTCCCCTCCTGTTTGACTATTCGCCCCCCCGGTGTGAGCATGGGGCATGATCGATCTTGCCATCGTTGGTGGGACCGTGGTCCCCATGGTCGAAAATGGCGTCTTCTTCTCTGGAGACGTGCTGGTCGACAACGGAAAAATATGTGAAATCCGCCGTCATCAGACCACCGAAATCCAGGCACAGAAGACGCTCAATGCTCGCGGCGCTCTGGTCATCCCCGGCCTGGTTCAGTGCCACGTGCACGTCGTGCAATCACTGCTTCGCCACCAGGCCGACGGCATGGAACTGCTGGACTGGCTTCAGAAACGAACCTGGCCCTATGAAGCCGCCCTGGACGGCGACGGCATCCAGGCCGCGGCCGAGTTGGGCATCGCCGAACTGCTCTGCGGGGGAACCACGACGGTCCTGGACTTCGGCACAACCCATGACCACGACCGTGTGTTTCAGGTCGCCGAGACCTTCGGCATTCGCATGATATCCGGCAAAACTCACATGGATGACGGCGAGGGTGTACCCCCTGCCCTGCTGGAAGACCGCGACCTTTCTCTCAGCCAGGCGGAGGATCTTGGCCGCCACTGGCACGGTGCGGCGAACGGACGGCTGGGCTATGCCGTCACACCCCGCTTCGCGCTCTCGTGCACCAGGGAAATGCTTGAGGACTGCGTTGACCTGGCCCGGACCAACGGATGGTTGCTGCACACCCATGCATCAGAGAATATCGAAGAGGCCAAAGAGGTCCGACGCCGTTTCGACCAAAGCGATATCGACTATCTGGACAGTGTTGGACTGACGGGCTCCGACGTCATGCTGGCCCACGGCGTTCATCTGAGCGACTCGGAGATGGAACGTCTTGCCACGACCCAAACCAGAATCTGCCACTGCCCGGGGGCTAATCTGAAGTTGGCCTCCGGCATCGCCGATGTGCCCGGCATGCTCAGCCACGGTATTCCGGTCGGGCTCGGCGCCGACGGCGCCCCGTGCAACAACCGGCTTTCGATCTTCCACGAAATGGCCCTCGCAGGCTCCCTTCACACTCTCAGGCACGGCCCCACAGCCCTGGACGCCTGGTCGGTCCTGGCCATGGCAACAAGAGAGGGCGCCCGTGCCCTCCATCTTTCAGATCGGATCGGAACGCTGGAACCGGGAAAAGCCGCCGACATCACGATTGTTGGCCTCGAAGCTTGGTCAATGCAACCCGAGGGCGACCCCGCCTCCCGATTGGTGTATGGCGCCACTGCCGGAGACGTTCGACACGTTATTGTCGACGGATCCCCTGTCGTCGAAGGCGGCGTCATACTGACGGCATCTGGGCCAGATATTCAAGAACATGCCAGGCAGGCCTGGCACGCGACACGACAGCGAATGGAGGACTGATGTTTGGATTCAACAAACCCCGGGTCGAGCACCTGGACAAATACTTGGCCGCCAAGGATTACGACAAGGCTCTGACCGCAGTCGTCGCCGAACTGAAGAGGAATCCCTCTCAGTTCAACCTTTTGCTGCGGCAGGCGGAGATCCTCGGCTTGGCCGGAGACAGGGACAGGGCTATCGCTCTTTACAAGGAACTCGCGGAGAACTACGCAAAAGACGGGTTCTTCGCCAAGGCCATCGCGCTGTATAAGAAGGTCCTCAAGTTCGATCCCGAGCAAGAAGAAGTTCACTCCGAGCTGGCGCGCCTGATCGATGAAGAGGCCAAGGGCAGTCTTCCCCTGGAAGAGCGCCTGGCCATAGAGCAGGCAAAGAGCAAGGATAAGACACTCGGAAAGGCCCACCAGGAAACTGCTCCGTCGCCCGAAGACAAGGAACGTACGGCGTCAGCCCTCTTCTCGGCCTTTCCCAAGGAGGCCCTCGAAGACCTTCTGGCCTCGACCAATCTTCGCTCATACCAGGAAGGCGACATCATCGTCACCGAGGGCGAGGAGGGCCACAGCCTGTTCCTGCTGGTCTCAGGAGAGGTCAAAATCTTCACACGAGGAGAACGCGGCGAGCACCTTCAGCTGGCGGAACTGGGCGCCGGTGATTTCTTCGGCGAAGTGTCCCTGTTGACCGGAAAACCTCGAACGGCAACGATAACGGCCAAGTCAGTGGTCAATGCCATCGAACTGACCAAGAACGCGGTTGACAGCATCGCTGCGGAGTACCCGGAAGTCAGGACCGTGCTCGAGAATTTCTATGAAAACCGGGCCCAGGCGACCGTCGAGGCGGTCATTCAGGAAATGCGGGGAAATTGATGCCTCGGCGCCCGATCATCCTTTGGGGTGATCCACGACTGACCGCGTCCAATGCCCCGGT
>CBDTUG010000308.1:0-3499 GCA_965363555.1 uncultured Thermoanaerobaculia bacterium | reverse complement strand
ACCTGGAGGGAGGTGTATTCCGCACACCGTTGAATCGTTGAGGTATTCCTTCCAGCCCGATCCTGTGATGAAGCCGCGGGCGACACACTCTACCGGGATCGGTTCCAGTCTCCTGGCCAAGAGGGATCTTCCCGCCAACTCCGAGTGGGACCTGAAGGGCTCCGGGAAATCCGAGAGCTCGGTCGCCAGCACGTGGTTGGGGATCATATCGCTGAGTTTGTTGAACCAGAAGTTGGACAACTGGGTCAACACCCTGCCTCGGCCGGGGATGCCCGGGTCGAGTACATGATCGAACGCGCTGATCCGGTCGGTAGCGACCAAGACCAGCGCGTCGGCGGTGGCATAGATGTCCCGGACTTTTCCGCGGCTCAGGAGCTCACCATCAGGTATCGTCGTGGTGAGCAGAGCCTCGGTCATGACTCAGGCTTCCGTTGGGTTGATCACAGCCTGGGCTTGCCGTGCCATGCGGCTCTTGTAACGAGAGGCAGTCTTTCGGTGGAGGACGCCGCGTCGCCAGCCAACATCGATGACCGATATTGTCTACGGCAGCAGTTCCTGAACCTTGGCGGCGTCACCCTCTTCCAGTGCTGCACGCATCACGCGCATCTGGCGCCGTACTCGGGTACGGACAGACTTGTTTTTCATTCGCCGATCCAACGATTGGCGGTGGCGCTTCCGAGCCTGTATTTTGGTTCCCTTAATGGTGGCCATACTCTCTTCTCCTTGAATCCTTGCGTGCTCACCTCAATCGGCGGCACGCACACAGGGCGCGTATTCTAGCGAAACAATCGGCGGAATGCTAGTGGCAATATAGCTCTCAGCTCTCAGCTATCAGCTGTCAGCGGCTTTCAGCTCGGTTTCGTCGGCTGGAATGTTCCTCTAGCGAATATTCAAACCCAGCGATCGAAGCTTTTCCCGGGCGAGATCGGCTTCTTTTGTGCCGGGGTGTTCGTACACTACATATTGGAGATTGACAACGCCCTGGCCCTGGTCGCCGGACTCCAGGTACAAGAGACCCTTCTTGAGTTGTGAGGCGGCACCCTTGTCAGAGTTGGGATAAACCTCGAGAACCTGGCTAAAGGTCTGCAGCGCCTCGTCAATCAATTCCTGGGCCGCGTAGCACTCTCCGACCCAATAGAGGGCGTTGTCCGAAAGTTCGGTATCAGGAAAGCGGCGTCGATAATCCTGAAAACCCTGTGCGGCCAGGTCGTAGTTCCCCCGCATGTAGTCCTCGTAGGCCGACCGGTAAAGCTGATCGGGCGACATCTCCCTACCGCGGGCAGCGCCTGCCGCTGCGGCACCGGCCACAGCTCCGGCAGCAAGAGCTGTCGGGGGATTTTCGGTGCTACCTTGCGCGTCGGCGTTTGGCATTGCCGTGACAGGAGGCAGCGCACTCATCGATCGGCTTCGGGCTGCTGCAAGTTCCTGGGAAATCTGCTGCAACTGGCGGGTCGTCATTTCCAGGCTGGCATGAAGACCTTCCATGCGCTCCTGGAGCTGTTGGACCTGCATCGCCAAATCGGCATTGGACCGCATGTTCTTCTCGGTCAGCTCCTGCATGCGAGCCTCCATCGAGGTGAGATCCTGCCGCTCAGGAGCATTGGCACTGAGGTTTTGGACCTCGCGCTGAACATCTGTGATTTCACGATGGAGGAGGGCCATATCTTCGCCCGAGGTGCAGGCGAGGGTAGAGATGGCAAGAACGACGATCAGGACCTGGCGCATGGTTGGGTTCTCCTGTGTATCAGCGGGCTGTTATGACGAAGTGGGAACGCCGGTTTTGGGACCAATTGTATTCATCGTGCCCGTTTGAGAAGGGTCGCTCCTCTCCGTAGCTGATTGTCTGAATTCTCTGTCGCGAAATCCCCAGAAAGACCAGGTAGTCCTTGACCGAGTTGGCGCGTCTTTCACCGAGGGCCAGATTGTACTCTCGTGTGTTGCGTTCGTCGCAGTGCCCCTCGATTAGAATTTTGACCGACGAATACTGGTTGAGCCACGAGGCGTTGGCAGCAACGTGTTCTCGGGAGGTCTCGCCGATTGTGTAGCTGTCGGTTTCGAAGAAAACGTCATCGAGGTAGCCGCGGGCGTTGAGGCTGATCAGGTCTGCCGGGAGGTCCTCGACGGACGCCTGTTCGGAGACGATGGGCTCGACGGTGGCGCCATCGACCAACTCTTCATCGACCCTTGGTTGGGGCGTCGGCGTCGGGGTTGCTTCAGCGGGAGGAGGTGTCAGGGACTCCGCCTTGGGTTTGGTGCTGGAACATCCGAAGGAGAGAACCAGAATGAAAGCACACAGAAGTGAAGCAATAACTCGTATCTTTGACGACATGGAGGCCTCCTTGGTAGTCCAAAAGATGAGTGATTCAGGTGCAAAATGCTGGCAAGAATTGCTCATCTTAGGTTTAATGTAGCCTGGAACGGGCGTAGGATCAACGGGTGGTTTTGGAAAAATCTGGGTTGACTCTTGACACCCGGTGATCCGGGACACATATTTAAAGTGTCTGGATAATCCGGGCCGCGGTTTTTGGTCGGACCTCGCAGCCGCGTTATCCTCTGCGAAGGCCCGGGTGGGTACACCCGCCGTCACGAAATCCCGCGTTCGCGGGATTTCGTTTTCCCCAGCATTTGATTCAAGTTTCGAATGTTGGCGTTGGGTCATACCTTCGGACTATTTCGAAAGGCGAGGCAATTTCAGAGGCCGCAGGTCACAAGTCACAGGCAGCATGAAGCCTGGGACATGAAGCTACTGGTAGACAGTTACCTGCGGGCCGGTCAGTCTTCTTTTGGTGCCGGTTCCGCCGGGTTGGCTTGCTACTCTGGTGTCGACCGACGGAGATCGGTTTTGATGAGTCGTGGCAACGGAGACAAAACATGATCACCAAGGAAGAATTCGACCATCAGCGACGCTTGGACCGAAGAGACCGGCGACGGGACCATTATCGGCGAGGCTTGAGATCCATGGCCATCGCCGGATGGAATACCTCCAAAGAACACAACGTCGGGACTTTGGTACGAACGGCCCATGCGGTCGCTGCCCAGGAAGTTGTTCTTGTTGGTGATCGGGAGTGGAATATCGAAGCCGCCAAGACATCAGAATACTTCACCGACGTGACGATTCTCGATGACGAAGCTGCGTTCCTCGATTATGTTCACAAACGTGGGTGGTCTCTGGTGGCGGTGGAATTGCACAAGCGTGCCGTCAGCCTCTTTGATGCCGAGTATCCGGAGAAACCGTGCTTTCTCCTGGGGGCAGAGCGGGATGGCCTGCCTCAAAGCCTGATTGATGCAGCAGAGATTGTTGTGCAGATTCCCCAGTGGGGTCTGGTTCCCTGCCTGAACCTTGCGGTAGCCGGATCGATTGTCATGTACGATTTTCTGGCCAAAAGGCAACGAAGGGGCAACCTCGATCGGCCTGATGGTGGGCTGGTGGAGGAGGAAAGCTAGGACATACCCGTCCGGAAACGGGACTTTTTTGCAATTTCGTCGTCAGGCTGCGGGT
>CBDTUG010000307.1:0-3501 GCA_965363555.1 uncultured Thermoanaerobaculia bacterium | reverse complement strand
GGGGATTGCCACCCTATGCATTGTCCGCAACTGCATGTAAAATTTGAGGTTACCTTGAGGACAATGCAAAGAGTGGCACGTCTCGTTTTAGCGTGATTGGCGCTCTTGGTTTTGTACGTCGGCGTTGGCTGCTCGGGTGTTATCGGCTGACCCCCCGCACGTGCCGTTGGAACGAGCGCGCCTGCCGAGTCGAACCTCAAAAAGGCCAGAGCACCCCCGCCTCCCCCTGCAATTTGTTCGGCAATTTGCCTAAAACGTTCGCCCGATGCCAAAGCTATACCTCGCACCGGAGTTCTCTCCAGGGTTGGCAATGGGCCAGGCAGCATCGACCCATAGGGGACCGACCGGGGTACTCCAGCGCAGGCCGAGGCCGGCGCCGACGGACAGGTCAAAATCGGCATCTGACCAGGTCTTCCACACCTGTCCGGCATCGACAAAGACCGCGCCCCTGAGGGCTTGCCAAAGAGGGAAGCGCAGTTCTTCGTTGAGCACGAACAGGGCCTCCCCTCCGGCGTAGATGGTGACTCCACCGAGTGTTTCAGTTGGACCCACGCTGTCCAGCTTGAAGCCACGGATCGAGGCGGAGCCACCGGCGAAGAACCGTGAGCTTCGGTCCAAGACCCCGTTGAGAGGTTTGGCGGCGCCCAGCCGCAGACTCTGAAACCAGGTCCACCCGGCTAGGGGTTCTGAGGCCAGGGATCCGGTCAGCAGACTCCTGATGTTTTCCTTGTCCGACCCGATGGCGTCTCCGGCCCAGCTGAGGTCGAGGGCGGTGTAGAAACCGCTGCGGGGGTCGAAGGGATTGTCCAGCCGATCAATCACGATCTGGGAACCGAGCACAGCGATGTCGATGGTGATGTCGAGGGGGAAATCTGGATCAAACGGATCCTCCTCGAAGGTCCGTGTTCGGGTAAAGCGGTAGTAACCACGGGTCCACAGGCCGGGTTTGAGCCGGTAGTGGCCCTCGAGAGTTGCCTCGTGGATATTCTCGCGAATCACCAGGTCACCCTCGGACTCAGCCGGGAGCACGTCCTCGGTGTAGCTGGCGTTGATGCCGGTGGAGAAACGTCCACCGGGCAGGGGCGGGAGTGCCAGCAAGAGGCGGCCCTGGAGGAAGTCCTCCTCCGACCGGCCCCTGAAACCCAGTCGAACACCTCGCCCGAAGAGATTGTTGTCGTTGAGGCCCACCCTGGCGGTGATCCCGCGGTCGGAGTTCCAACCGCCGCCGATCTCACCGGTCCACCGAGGTTTCTCGATGATGTCGAGATCGACCACGACTCGATCTCCGTCGGCACGGGTCGTCGCCGTGACACGCTCGACCGGTTCAAAGGTGGCCAGGAGGGCAACGCTGTCGTCCATATCGTCCAGGAGGAACAGCTCGTTCGGTTGCACGGGGAGGGCATCGAGCAAGGCGCTCTCGCTGAGATGACGCCGGCCGGAGACCTCGATACGATCAACGACCGCCGTCGTTCCGGGGTCAAGAGTCAACAGAACGGCCCACTGCTGGTCATCGTATTCATAAATCTGAGACCGAACCCGGACCTTGGTGAAGCCCTTTTTTCGATAGGCCCTTCGGAGCGAGGCGACCGCCGTGTCGATGGTTCCCCTGTTGAGGACCATGTCTGTTCGAATGGCAAAATTCTCGGCATCGGTCAGTTTCAGGGGATCGTTGCCAACGAGATCGACGCGAACCGCCCGAGCCTGCGGTCCGGGATCAATCCGGAGGTGAACTTCGAGGGTGCCATCGGCTGTGGTTTCGGTCCAGCTTTCGACCGACTGCACGTCTCGGTAGCCGATGGTCGCGAGAGATCGCCTGACGACACGCTCGGCTCTCGAGGGGTCTTTTGAGATTTCGGCCAACTCGGTGGTTGGGCCGAGCAATGCTCCCAGGAGAGGGACTGCTTTGTCGGGTGCACCCTCCAGTACGGGGCCACTGAGCATTGTTTCCGCGCCGTTGTCAACTGAGAGCGTGACCCGGCCCTCGCCATCCGCTCTGATATCAACCGTAGCATCGAGGAATCCCTGCGCCCACATGCTCCTGGTGGTAATTCGTTCCATCTCGGCCAGGGTGGTTGCCTCCAGAGGAGGAAATCGGTAGAGCTGCCGCAGGCTGGACCGGAGGTTTTTGTCGATCTCATCCCCCTCGAAGTGAAATTCGACCTGTCGGCCGGGAGTTACGGTGAAGACTGCGATCGGTCGCTGGGCGGTTCCTTCGACTCGAGAGTCGACCCGCGCTTCGGGCCAGCCCTCTTCCGCCAGTTTCTTTTCCAGTCGGATGTCTCCGAGGAAGAGGAAGAACGGGTCCCAGGGTTGGTCGCGAACCAGGCCGGTTGCCTTACGGAGTTTCCGTTTTGACCACGGCCACTCTCCCTCCAACTGGACCTTGTGAAGCCGGGGTTGGTCGCCTGTGGCCAGGGTCCCCCCCCAGCTGAATCGTTGAAGAAGTTTGAGGTCTGCCTCGCCAGGGTCGGTTCGTGTCAGGGCCTGAAGGGTCAGGCCTGGCAGTGATTGTATTCTCCACAGCTGAAGCAGGGTCGTGCGTTTCTGGCTGTCCCTCAGGTCGGTCGTCAAGAACAGAGCGGTGTTATGGCTCAGCTGTTGGCCGATCGAAAAATCGGTACTGGTGTCTTCATCGGCTTCCAGGGCGATTTCTTCGGGCCTGATCGTGGTGTTTTCCAGGCCGAATACGGCGCCGAGACCCGAGGCCAGACCTGCCGTGGCCAGGCTGGAGGCTTGGTCTTGTAGTGCGCTGCCCGAGGGGTCGAGTTCTCCGGATTCCGTGCCCGTTTGGTCTTCCGGAATGATTTCCAACAGGGGGTCGGTCAGGGGGTCGCCGGTGAACTGAACCAGGCCCCGCCTGACCTTGATTGATTGGCCGGCGACCGTCAGCACTCCCCCGGGGAGCAGATTGAGGTCGCCGATGATTTGGGGCTGGGCGACGGTGCCGCCGATTTCCAGCGCATTCCAGCGGACTCCGAATTGGCCCAGATTGTTGTCGACAGCGATGCCGCCCCCTCCGCGGACCTCCATATCCAGACCGATTCGATGGGTGATGTCGTCGGCCCCGAGGGCGGCATCGTCGCCCGTGCCCCGAACGGCGGCCCCGATGTCAAAGGGGTAGTCCCACACGCCATATTTCAGGGAGAGGTCGCCAATCAGCGCGGCCAGGTGGTCGGTCGCCGGCTCCAGGGCCATGACGCCGTCCCAGCGGGTGACGATGCCCCCGGGGAGCAGAGCGGTGACATCTTCCAACTCGGCCACGATGCCCTGGCCGCTCTCCGGATCCCAGGCGCCTCCCAACCAGACCGATCCCCGATTGATTCGGGCCGATCCATCGGTGATTTCCAGAATTCCATCCTGCCATTGGGCTTCAATATTGGCGTTGGTGATCTCCAGTGGCGGATCGCGCATTTCGATTGTTCCGCCTTCGTGGTCGAGTTTGAGATGGCCGACCCAGGCGTTGGTGGGCCCCTGGGCTCTGCCCTTGATGGTCAGTGGCTC
>CBDTUG010000306.1:0-3502 GCA_965363555.1 uncultured Thermoanaerobaculia bacterium | reverse complement strand
GATTTTCAGGGCCCGATCGAGTTCCCGCTGATACAACCGGCCAAGGGTCACACCGAGAGCGTAGGCAACATCGGGGTTCTGATAACCATCGTCCCAGGTTTGTTGCAGATGAACCAGCGCTTTTTTGTACTGGCTCAATACCAGGTGGCCGCGCCCCAAAGCGTAGTGTCCCGGGCCCTTCGCCGGCGAGCCCCCATCCTCCATCCGGTCTTCGAGGCGTTCCATTCGATCCCGGACCTCGCTGACCTCCGGCCTGATGTCGTGCAGAGGCAAAAGATAAGCCTTCTGCATCGTCGATTCCATCTCCTTGACCTCCTGAGAAAACGCTTGCGTCAGAATCGCCTCCTGACGGGCCAGCCACACCGAACGGAGCGCGAGGCCCGTAATGGCGCCGATCACCAGCAGGGCAACAGCGATGACGGCTGCCGAAAGACGGTGTTTCCGGACAATCTTGGCCAGTCGATAGGTCCAGTCTGCCCGTCGCGCCTGAATGGGTTCGCCGCTGAGAAAACGCCTGAGATCACCGGCGAGTGCCGCGGCACTTTCATACCGCCGGTCCGAGTCCTTTTCCAGGCATTTGAGGACGATGGTCTCCAGGTCCCTGGGGATACCTGGTCTGATCGAACGCGGCGCCGGCGGTTCAGCAGTGGCCACCTGAAGCAGGACATCAATCGCACTGGCGCCTTCGTACGGCACTCGCCCGGTCAAGGCCCGGTAGAGTGTCACCCCGAGCCCATAAACGTCCGTTCTCCGATCACACCCCCCACGGCCTCCCTGGATCTGCTCGGGCGACATGAAAGCCGGTGTTCCGAGCGTCGCTCCCGTGACGGTCAAATCCTCGCCTGTCGTTTCCTGGGCAATGCCGAAATCCATCACCCAACCATGCCATCCCCGATCTTCAAGGTACTCAACCATGATGTTGGACGGTTTGATATCCCGGTGGATCAGCCCGGTTCGATGCGCCGCATGGAGAGCGTCCGCAACATCGGCAATGACCGAGACCGTTGCCTCCAACCCCATTTCTTCGACGGCATCCAGCAGAGTGACCCCGTCGACAAGGGCCATGACGATATAGGGTCGGCCGCCTGTCTCGCCCACCTCGTACACCGGACAGACATGGTCGTGCTGGATGCCGGCCTGGGCCCTGGCCTCACGGGCAAATCGGGCAAGAGTTTCGGCATCGTCCGACCTCAGGAGTTTGATAGCCACCCATCGATCGAGAGCGACGTCCCGAGCGCGGTAGACCCTGCCCATGCCTCCGGAACCTATGAGACGATCAAAAGTAAATCCCGGAATATCCGGCAGAGCTTCGAGGTCACCGGATAGGATCTCTCCGGAATTCTTACCTGGCCGGTCACGGATTGTGGGGTCTTGATCGTTCACACTCGAGAGATTACCGCGAACCACGAAGAAACCGGAAACTGGACCAGGAAACTTGCCTGCTATTCTCGTCAAATGAAACAACCAACTTTCCCGCGTCGATCGTTTTCGCCCCCACGCCCTGGGGATGGCGAAATGCTTCGCCGAGGCAAGACCATGGTCGACGACCTCCTCCGGCGCCGATCAATTCGGGACTTTGCCCCGGATCCCGTACATCGAATCCTGATCGAGCAAGCCCTCGAGGCCGCCAACAGCGCACCCTCCGGAGCCAATCGACAGCCCTGGTCCTTCGTTGCCGTCTCCGATCCCGTCGTCAAACGGGAGATCAGGGTCGCCGCCGAAGCCGAGGAAAGGGCGTTCTGGGAGGGCGGCACAACACCGCAGGCATGGCTGGACGCACTGGCGCCCTTCGGTCTGGATTGGCGAAAGCCCTTCCTCGAGGTCGCACCCTGGTTGGTCGTCGTATTCAAAGAGGTTCACGGCCTCAGCGAGGACGGATCCAAAAGAACCAACTACTACGTCAACGAAAGCGTCGGTATTGCCTGCGGCCTATTCATTGCCGCACTGCAAACGATGGGGCTCTCGACCCTGACCCACACTCCCCAGCCGATGCGCTTCCTCAACATCATTCTCGAGCGTCCATCCAACGAACGACCCTTCATCCTCTTCCCAGTCGGATTTCCTGCCGAGGATTGCACGGTTCCCGATCTTGCCAAAAAGAATCTGGCCGACACGACCAGCTGGTTTGAGAGATAGGGAATAGAACCTGGGAAAAGTGCTGGGCGGAATATTGATAATCGTTCTCATGTTTCACGTAGGGTATATGGAGGAACGACTATGACGACACCCAGCACCCTTTCCGTTGGACCGGCGATGATGCCCGGATCCACGATTTCCATGACCGAGCGAGCACTTCGCGAAGTCACCAAGATCTTCGAAGATGAACAGGCAGCCTCCGACATCGGGCTGAGAATTTCAGTGAACAACGGTGGATGTTCAGGTCTGTCCTACGAAATGGACTTCGCACCAAAAAGCACCGGCGACATGGTCGTTGACCTCAAGAAAATTCAGGTGTTCCTGGACGCCAAAAGCTCTGTTTACCTTCGTGGAACGACCATCGATTATGAGGGCGGCCTGCGAGGCAAAGGCTTCGTCTTTTCAAACCCCAACGCCAGCAAAACCTGCAGTTGTGGAGATAGTTTTGGAATCTGAAGGAGTAAGGGCGAAATATCTTTCGCCCCTACATTTCAATTTGCATCATTGTGCTGCTTCCCAGCCTCTTAGCCTTCTTCGATCCGCAGATACCCCTTGAGGTAATGCACGCCAAAATAAAATGGGACGGTGTCGGCCAGGGCGATGACGAACTTGAAGGCGTAGCCGGTGAAGATGAACAGCATCAACTGACCAACGATCGGCTGATCGGCCCGGATCGGCAGGGCCTTGGCATAGTAGTGGGTGATCAGGATGACCGCGGTCGTGTCGACCAACTGACTGATCAGCGTCGAACCGTTGTTCCGAAGCCACAGATGTCGCCCATCGGTCAGCTTTTTCCAAAAGTGGAAGAGGTAGACGTCACAGAACTGAGCAGCAAGATACGCCACCATCGATGCACCAACAGCGCCGAAGGTCAAGGCTCGGATCTCATAAAAGACCGGAAGCCGCCCGGCGGCATCCCGAATCAGTTCCGCGGTCGCAGGATCGCGGAGTTCAAAGCCCGGAAGCACTCCGCCCAGCCAGAGCAGAAACACAACCCAGATATTGAGCAACAAACCAACGAACACTACCCAGTTGGCCCTCTTTCGGCCGTAGAGTTCACTGATGAAATCGGTGCACAGAAAAGTCACCGGGTAGGGCAGAACGCCGACGGCCACCGCGAACACCATGCTCCCCCCGTCTCCAGTCATCACTTCGGCGATCTTGATGAACCGGCTGATGCCCAGGATGTTGAGCATCGCCAGGGTCCCGAGAAACAGGCCGGAGAGGATTAGGAACACCCTCTCTCTGCGAGCGTGGATCTCTGACGCCTCGATCGTATGAAGGTCGTTCGCCGATGTGGTCATACTCAAGAGCATAGCGCGGCCTCTTCATTCCCGGCCCTCGGGAGGTCTGCCGGAGAAAAATG
>CBDTUG010000305.1:0-3512 GCA_965363555.1 uncultured Thermoanaerobaculia bacterium | reverse complement strand
CACCGACGATCAGGGACGCCGCCTGATCTTCTTCGGCCGCTTTGCGGGGCTTGCCGGCATGATCGACACCCTGTGGGCGCTGGGACAGCGTTATCTTTCAAGAGGGATCGAGACACCGTTGAGTCGGATTCAGCCTGCGCATGCCTATGACAGCCTCGATGATGCACACCAAGCCCTGGATAAGGTATCTCGGCTGATCGCTGACGACGGTTTCCCACAAGAAATTCTGCCGGTCACCATCGGCGTGGCAGGCTACGGCAACGTGGCCAAAGGGGCTCAAGAGATTCTTGTGGATTTGCCCCACCGGGCTGTGACCCCCGGCGAACTGACTCAGTTGGCGGGTTCAACGGCGGTCTCGGCTCACTGCATCTACACGACGACCTTCAAAGAACAAGACCTGGTCCAGGCGAAGGAACCCGGTACGCCATTTGAGCTTCAGCATTATTACGAACATCCCGAGGCCTATCGCTCGAGTTTTGATCCCTACCTTTCCCACCTCAGTGTGCTGGTCAATGCCAACTACTGGGACGAACGTTACCCCAGGCTTGTGACTCTCGACCGCCTTCGCACACTGTTCGGAGGGGGTGCCGAACCCCACCTGCAAGTGATCGGAGACCTCGGCTGCGACATCGGCGGCAATATCGAGTGCACACTCAAGTGCACCGATCCTGGCGACCCGGTTTTCACGTGGGACCCCGGGACTGGAACTATCTCCTCTGGATTTGACGGTCCCGGGCCATTAGTCCTGGCCGTGGATTTCCTGCCGACCGAACTGCCCCGGGAAGCGTCTGAGGAATTCGCCGCGACCCTGAATAGATTTGCTGCCGATATTGGCCGTGCAGACTACTCCAGGTCTTTCGAGGACCTCAGCCTGCCACCAGAGATCAAGCGAGCCGTGATTGTGCACCGAGGTTCACTGACGCCGGACTATCGGTATCTTGAGGAGTTTTTGGGGCCGTGCGGAAGAGGGAACAGGTAACAGCCTTCAGGTTCCAGGGAATCTTTCTGTTTCGAGACCTGAGACCTGAGACCTGATGCACAAATCGAGCAACGCAAGTCGGGCTTTGCTATCGTACGCTCATGAAAACCTCTAATCTTCATGTTATCGCCCTGATTATTGTTGTTCTGGTGACCGGTTGCGGACAATCCCAGGGAGGGGCGCCGGTGCAACAGACGGCCGAAATTCCGGCAACAACGCCCTCCGGAACGGTTCTGTTGGAAATTCCGGAAATCCTGGACCCTGAAACCGAATATCTGATCTATCTTCACGGCGCAATCATTGAGGAACAGGGCATGAAAGCGACCCATCCTCAGTTCGGAACCTACGACTATACCGAGATTCTCCAGGCATTTGCCGACCGGGGTTTCACGGTCATTGCCGAAGCCAGACCAGCCGGCACCCGCCCGGAAATCTATGCCGATCACGTCATCGGTCAGGTTCGCCAACTCTTGGACGGAGGCATTCCTGCCGACCATGTGACCGTTGTTGGCTTTTCAAAGGGCGGAGTGATAGCCCTACTCGCCTCTCGAATCATCGGCCGGGAGGATGTCACCTGGATCGTTCAAGCGGGTTGTGGCCCATGGACCGAAAGACTGCCGGATTTCGTACCGGCGGGTCGCGTCCTGTCTCAGATAGACGGGGCGGACGATGTAGCCCAATCCTGTGTAACTCTTTTTGAAAGAATGCCCGAAGGAGCGGTATTCGACGAGAATACTCTGGACCTCGGCACCGGACACGGTGCCTTCTACAAGGTCAGCCCGAGTTGGTTCGAGCCCGCCGTTGAGTGGGCGGGGAAATAGGGCGAACCCGGCCGGAGATAAACCCCGGCCCTGCATTACCTACCGTAGGGCCAGGGGTTATCCCTGGCCGAGCGTTGCGGGATTTTGCGGTCAGTTAACGGCTTCCGTCCATCATCGCCTCGATCGCGTCCGCGTCTGTAGGAAGCATTCCCGAAAGATTCTCATTCCCGTCTGCCGTCACCAGGTGGTCATCCTCGATACGAATTCCTATAGCCTCATCCTGGAGGTACAGGCCAGGTTCGTTGGTAATCACCATGCCTGGCGCCATCGGAATTAGATCGCCTCCAGGATCGTGAGCGTCAAGCCCCAAAAAATGCCCCAAACCGTGGATGAAGTGTTGACCGAGGCGTTCAGCCTTTGCGTCCCTCAGGCTGGACTCCTGGAATACGCCGTAGGCGATCTTACGAAGGTCAAAAAGAGTCACTCCAGGCTTGATCGCCTGTTCAACCTTGTGGTGAGCCTCCAGAACCAGGTTGTAGAGCGATTTCTGCCTTTCGGTGAACGTTCCGCTGACCGGGTAGGTTCGAGTCAGGTCGCCACAGTAGTAGCCGTATCGTGCACCGATGTCCACGACGACCATTTCGCCCTCTCCACAGGTCCCGACGTTCTGGTCGTAATGTAGGGTCGTGGCGTTAAAACCCGAGCCGACGATTGACGGGAATGCCAAGCCTTCGGCGCCGCCCTCTCTGAAAGCACGATAGACCACACCGTCGATGGCGCCCTCGCCCACTCCGGGTTTGATGGCCTTGGCAGCTGCACGGTGCCCAAGAGTTGTGATCTCGGCGGCGCGCCTCATTAAAGCCGTCTCTCCTTCGTCTTTGACCTGCCGCAGCCCACTGAGGGCCTCTGAGAGGTCTCTGACGGCAAAGGACGGGGTTCGATCCTTAAGACGGGCTACCAACCGGTGGGTCGCCGGCAACTCCGCACCGGATGAGACCGACGGAAAATCGGCCCAGAGAACCGCCTCCGGTTCACAGAGCCAGGCCTGCATCCGCCCCTCGAAGGATCGAACCGGTCGGATCCTGGCTTCGAGCACAATCGACGAGGCCGAAAGTGACATCACGTGATCGAAGCCCAAGGCCTTGGCAGCGTCATCTCCCGGACCCCATTTCGGCCCGGTCCACCGTTCAACATCAACATCCCTCGGCGGAAGAAATAGATAGTCATCATCGGACCTTAGAACCAATACAGCGTTCGGCAATTCCACGCCGGTCAGATAAAAGAAGGCAGAATCCTGTCGAAATGTACCAACGTCTCCGGCGCCTCTGTCGTCACCATTTCCCCACAGCACCGCCGTGCCGCAGTCAAGGGCCTCCCGAAGCCGCAGCCGCCGCTCACGATAGACCTCCGGCGCCTCAATTTCCGCCGCGTAATTTCCACCCCTCATGTCATTCTGTGCCATACTGCCCTCCAATCGTCGATGACGAGCCTCGACGAAAATCGGCCTCACGTCAAGTTCCGTTTTTTTTTGAATCTCAGTGAACCCGATTGACTGAGAAGAAGGGTTCTGGGAGAATGTACAAATGAGCAATGAAGATCCCAGCGCTGACGTTTGTTCTATCAACGAAATCGACCCTGAAGCCGTGGCTTTCGTTCAAGAAAGAGTATTGCCTAGTCGAACTGTGGAAAGGCTCTCGAGGCTTTTCTCAGCGTTCGCGGATCCCACCCGCCTCAGGATCGGCGAAACCATCCAGATCACAGGCACCCCGACC
>CBDTUG010000304.1:0-3530 GCA_965363555.1 uncultured Thermoanaerobaculia bacterium | reverse complement strand
TGAGCGAATTCAAGCAAACGCTGCAGATTGCTACGTATTTCGCGCTGCAGCAGATCATTGGTGAAAATTGCGGGCTAACGCCCGCCCCACCAACTCGATCACATCCCAGGTCTTCGCCTCTTCATGCCCGGTCTCGTTCTGGGCGTCGGAGAGCATCGAGAAGCAATAGGGACATGCCACGGCAACGTCGTTGGTGCCGGACTCCTTGAGCTGGGAGAAACGCAACTGGTTGATCCGGGTTCCCAGGTCCTCTTCCAGCCACATTCGCCCACCGCCGGCGCCGCAACACATCGACCGTTCTCGCTGGAGATCCGCTTCGTGCACCGTCAGGCCGGGAATGACCTTGAGCAGGAACCGCGGCGCTTCATACTCGCCGTTGGTCCGCCCCAGGTAACAGGGATCATGGTAGGCCAGAACTTCGTCAACGTTCTCGGTCAGCTGAATCCGACCTGCTCGCACGAGATCGGCCACCAGCTGTGTGCCGTGAATGACCTCGTAGTTCCCCCCGAGGTCCGGATATTCGTTCTTGAGGGTATTGAAGACGTGAGGGCAGTTGGTGACGATCTTCTTGACGCCGTATCCGTCCATCGTCTCGATGTTCTGCTGGGCGATCATCTGGTAGAGGTATTCGTTGCCAAGGCGGCGAACGGCATCACCGGAAGTCAATTCCTCTGCGCCCAGGATGGCAAATTTAACGCCGGCGGCATGGAGGATTTTGACCAGGGACTCTGAGACCTTCTTGCCGTGGTCATCGTAGCTGCCTGGAGAACCGACAAAGAACAAGTACTCGAAATCTCCCACGGACGAGGCCGCAAGGGGCACATCCAGCCCGTCGGCCCAGTTGGCCCGCTCTTCGGCCGGTAACTGCCAGGGGTTACCGTTGACCTCGTACCCCCGAAAGGCGGGCTGGGCCGCCTCGGGGAACTCCGCCTTTTCGAGGACCAGATTACGCCGCATCTCAACAATCTTGTCGACGTATGAGATATCCAAAGGACAAGCCTGTTCGCACCAACGACACGTCGTACACGCCCAGATAGTCTCGGGATCGACGATGATCGGCAGCAGTTCATTCTCGGACTGCCCGCCCTTTTCTCCTGGATCTCCCAACAAACCCTTCTGTTCCGAGTAGACCTGATCACGAAGCAGTTTGGTCAAGAGCACCGGCTGCAACGGTTTGTCGGTCAGGGTCGTCGGGCAGAATTCTCGGCAGCGTCCACACTCGGTGCAGGTGTAGAAATCCAGCATCTGCTTCCAGGTGAAATCGGTGACCGTAGATATCCCGAAACGGGTATCGTCTTCGATGTTTTCCAGGTCCATCGTCGGCAATGCACCTGCCGCATGCAACTTGGCGAAGAAGACGTTGGGAATCGCCGTGTAGACGTGGAAATGTTTGGAGTAGGGCAGTTCGTTGGCGAAGTAATAGAGGATGAAGAGGTGAATCCACCAGAAAGACGTGTAGATCAACTGAAGAGCGCCCTCAGACATCCCGCTGAACAGCGCACCGACTGCAGCGGAAACCGGCAGGAAGGAGCCGTCGATCGCCCCGCCCGCGATCCGGGCCCCTTCGGACGCCAGATCGGTGATCATCAAGCCGCCGATCAGGCCGACCACCAGGAAAGCGCCGAAGCTATTGATCACACGGTCTTTTTTCTGCACGGTTCGCCGCCACAGGGCGAAGGCCAAACCGACCAGAACCAGCAGTTCGAAGATGTCCTTGGAAAAGAGGTAGGCATGGCCCACCGGGGTGTGCAACAGGGGAAGTTCCCAGCCCGCGAAAAAGCCCTCGATGACCATCGACACCGTGCGCAGGCTGACGACCAGAAATCCGTAGAAAATCAGAAGGTGGTAAAGACCCGCAAACGGGTCGTCGAACATCTTCTTCTGGCCGATCGCGAAGACCAGCATGTGTTTGAAACGCTCACCCAACCGATCGAACCGGTTTTCCTCTCGGCCAAGTCTGAGCATCTGGAAACGACGGCTCAGGGAATATACGACTCCTCCGATACCGAAAATGCTGATGATCCAGAACCAGACCACACCAGGAATTCCCAGAAAAACACCGGCTGTCGCGTGATGCATGTCCCCTCCTCCGATCGATAGAACGAGATAACCCAAGGCGCTTCAGCGGCCCTGAAACGCAGAGACCCAAGCCTCGTTCACGGCCGAAGTATAACAGAGAACTGAATACCGGTTCACCTGATTTGCCGCGCTGCGTTATGTTGCTTATTGACAGTCTTTCTATCTGTCTCCAATGACTTTATGGAGTTTTTCGAAGAGGCTGGATGTACCCCCGTCGACCTCTCCAGGGCGGGACCATTGCCACATTGCGGCGGGGAAATCGGCGTGCACAACTGACACCAAAACCGGGACAACCTCAATCCGCCTATGGGTGATGCTGTGACGAACAGCGCCGAACACTTGACATCCGTCCAGGCTCAAGCCCTCCGGCCCCAAGCTCATCGCGACCTTCACTGGGTCCGCCTCCCTCTCCAGATTTGCCAGCGGGGGCAACCACAGACCACGGAGAATCGGCCCCTCCTGGACCTTTCGGAGCAGCCATCGTCCCTTGGGATCGACGAAACATGCCGCCACCCAGCTCAGCCGCTCGGTCGCCCTGGTTCTCCGCGGGGCGGGATAATCTCCCGGACGCCCGGCTTGGCGCCCCTTGCACTCTCGAGCCAGGGGACATGCCTCACACCGGGGCCTGGAGGGCGTACACACTGTGGCGCCCAACTCCATCAACGCCTCGTTGACAACGCCAGGATGGTGCCCCCGAAAGAGCTGCTGGACCCACACCTTCATCGCCGTCTCAGCGGCCGAGGTCCTCGGATCCCCTTCGAAGGCCGTCATTCTGGCGACGACTCTCCGGACATTGCCGTCGAGCACTGGCGCCCGCAACCCAAAAGCCAGGGAACCGACCGCAGCGGCGGTGTAGTCCCCAATTCCAGGCAGCGCTCGCAGTGCCTGGAAATCTTGTGGCAAACGATCCCTACCTGACTCAATGACCTCTCGCGCAAGTCGGTGGAGCATTCGCGCACGCCGGTAGTAGCCCAGGCCCGACCACAGGGCCAGAACGTCATCTTCAGACGCCGCGGCCAACGCCCTGAGGTCCGGCCATCGTTCGACGAACTCCACGAACCTGGGCGCGACTCGATCCACCTGGGTTTGTTGGAGCATGACCTCGCTCACCAAAGTCCGATAGGCATCCCGAGGCTCGCTCCGCCACGGAAGGGATCGAGCGTGCTCGGCAAACCAATCGACCAAAGAGTCCGAAATTGTCATTAGGGCATTATGGCAAATATGCTGGGACGCTGGGACGCCAGGAAGCTGGAACGCTTGGATACCGGAATGTGGATCGGTCCAGGATTGGCCAATTGTTCCCGATTCCCAGCCTCATACCCTCCCAGCATCCCAGCGTTCTTGCGTCCCAGCGTCCCAGCGTTCTCGCGTTCTTGCGTCCCAGCCTCCCAGCGTCACAGCGGCCCAGCCTATATTCGTGTAACCTCATACGGGCTTGAGGCAAAGAAAAG
>CBDTUG010000303.1:0-3555 GCA_965363555.1 uncultured Thermoanaerobaculia bacterium | reverse complement strand
TCCCTCATGGGATACCGAGATCGGCAGCGGTCGGCCCGGATGGCACCTCGAGTGTTCCGCCATGGCCATGACCCTGTTGGGCGAGACCTTCGACATCCACACCGGCGGCGTCGACAATATCTTTCCTCACCACGAAAACGAAATCGCCCAGTCTGAAGGAGCCTCCGGACAGCCGTTTGCCCGCTTCTGGCTCCATGCCGAACACTTGAATGTCGAAAGCGAAAAGATGGCCAAATCCAAGGGCAACTTCTTTACGCTGAGAGAGTTGATCGATCGTGGCCATGACCCGCTGGTCATCAGATACCTGCTGCTGTCGGTCCCCTATCGACAGAAGCTCAATTTCACCTTCGACGGGCTGCATGCCGCCGAACAGGCTCTCGAGAGGATCTCAAACACCATCAGGCGGCTTGACCATACCCCCGAGGCCGAGGATCAAGGCGCCATGAGCCTGGCCGATATCGAGGCTTTTCGTCGGAATTTCCGAGAGGGACTAGCAGACGATCTCAACACGGCCAAGGCTTTGGCCGCGCTACATACCGTGCTTCGTCAGGTCAATACCGCTCTTGACAGCGGGCGGCTCTCGGCCGCGGTCACGCAGACTCTATTTGAAGCATTCGCCGAAGCCGACAGCGTTCTGGGAATATTCCCTGAGTCAGAGAAGGCGAAAAGCAGCGACGACGACGAAATCCAGGCACTGGTCGAAGAGCGCACCGAAGCGCGAAAGAACAGGGACTTTGCCCGGTCAGACGCCATCAGGGACGAACTCGCCACCCGTAACATCGTCATTGAGGACACACCTCACGGGCCGGTGTGGAGGCGGGGATAGGCCAACTTCGGGCGGACAGGGGGGTCCGCCCCTACGGATATCAGGTGAATTCCTTGTGTTTGTAGGGGTGGACCCCTGCGTCCACCCGGAACCGTGAGCGGCCGGCCACCGCCATTTGATCTGCCGCACTCACCCTGCTACTCTGAGATCAGGACTCGTTTTTATATGACAACTCCTAACATCCGTCCTCACTTCGACTTCGAGTTTCAGGAAACCCCTGATGCGGTCATGGCCAGGTTGCGTGAACGCCTCCCCCGGTGCCCTCGATGCACAGGAGTCTCCAAGGGATCACACGCCGAGCTCTTCGTACCCACAAGTGAACGCAAGATCTGGTCACCCTGGCTTTCAGTCACGGCTGAGACCGATCACTATCAAACAATCCTCAGGGGTAGATTTGCCCCTCACCCCTCTGTGTGGACCTGGTACCTTTTTTGTTCCTTCGCCCTGGCGTTTGGTCTGCTCGTCGGCCTGTCACTAGCCTATGCCCAGTGGGCGACCGAGACTGCCCCCTGGGGCCTTGTGTCCATCCCGATCTGCCTGCTCTTAGGCGGAATGCTTTTTCTCGCCAGCCAGATTGGACAACGCCTCGGCGCCGATCAGATGCATCATCTCAAGAGCGCCTTAGGGGAGTTAACCGAAGAGAGGAACATGAAACGTGCAACGTCCAACATTCAACTTTGAATGTTGCGCCCTTGGTCGGATAAATATGGAACGACAGCAGTCGATGCCAAGGCGTGAAACTTATCCTATCCGCCCCGACACGAGCCCGCACTTCTCCCCGGTTTTCGTCGCCAGATAAACGATGTGCCGGGGCCCGCCCTTGCCGGGACTGGTACGTTGACAGTCGAATCCGACGATCCCTAAACGCTTTTCGAAGGCCGGATCAGCGAACTCGGTCCAGACGGCAAAGACCCCATCGTCTTTGAGTGCCTTTCGAGTCGTTTCCAATGCCTTCTTTCCATAAAAGGGATCCTGTGGGTCGTCATTGGCGTCGTGTGTCCCCTGGTAGAGGTCCAATACTATGGCGTCGTAGACACTACCGCCACGTGCAGCGTTCGCAATTACCTGGCCCACATCCCCGATCCGAATATCGACTCGCGGGTCCTCCACGGCGCCGTCGGTCAAGGAATGCAACGGCCCCCGACACCAGCGCTCGACCACGGGATTGATCTCGGCAACAGTCACCCGCGCGTCCGGAGGAAGGGCGTCGAGGGCCGCCCTCAAAGTGAACGACATGCCCAACCCACCAATCAACACACGAGGTCTGCGGCGAGTCCCCAGCAGCGCACAAGCACTCTCGGCCAAGGCCACTTCGGTCAGGTTGAGACGGCTATTCATCAAGACGAAAGACTCCATCTTGATGACGAACTCCCGGTCTCCCCGCCGCATCAGGGTCATCTGGCCCTCGTCGGTCTCGGCGGTGTCGAGTGTCCGCCACGGCAGGCTCATCAGAAATGAAAGCGTACGTAGAGGCTGACGTCATTGATGTCCATGTCGACCCTACCCCTGAACTCGTCTCCCTGCCCCTCAACGTCGACGGTCGAGTAATTGAGACTCAGTCCGAAACCGACGTTGGCAAAGGTCTGGTGTTCCATCGAGAGTCGACCGATCCACTGGGCGCCATCAATGTTCTGGATCTCGACCGCGAGCCATCCCAGCCCAACCTTCATTCGCCACTTGTCCCCGAAGATCCTGCGGTACTCGAAGTTGAAATAGGGCAACGGCGCCGTCACGGTACCGTCGGCATCAACTTCCAGTCCATCGGCAACAAAGACCGTGGTGATATCCATTATTCGCAAACCTAAACCGAAGCCTGCGGCCCAACTTTCCTTGACCCAGGGGTAATAGGTGTAATCGAGGGCCCAGGTTTCGACCTCGAAGGCCAACCCGAGATCGGCGTCGATCGGAATGATCTCATCTCCGATCCTGATTTCCTCCAAAACCTGTTGTGAGGAATTGCGGTCGATGTCTTGCCATCTGACGGCCAAGCGGTGTTTGCGACCGATTTGCCACTCAAAGCCTGCAGACGGGACCATTTCCTGGTCACCAAGACCGAGGTCATCTTCGAATGACATTTCGGTTCCGAGCCCCAAAAATTCGGAGTCAATACGTATCATCGTGTGGAGATTGACCCAGCTGGCCTCGAGCTTGAGATTGAATCGATCAAAAAGCTCAACGTCCTGAGCGAAAAGGGGCATCGCCGCGCCTACCCAGATAACCGAAACCGCTGCCGTCACAACAAGTCGCCTCATCTGTCCTCCAACATTTCGTTTCCAAATCTATTATAGGGGCACAGGAGCCCATCAACCCCAGCAGCCTCAGGCCCCAGGCACCCGGAGATACACCTCGAGTTCCTCCACAGTAATCTCCAGTTCTTGTGCCGCACGACCGAGGTCCCCTTTGAGCACCTCGACAGTCCACCTGACGTGCTCCTGAATCACTTCGGAGAGTTTCCTCATTCTCCGGTCTGCTGAGCTCCGAGGGCCGAGTCGAATTTTGTCCCGCAGATAGTTCGAGAGCGAATCCACGCCCAGAAGACCGTCCTCCGGCACATCACCTTCGGTCATATACTTTCGAACACATGTGGCGATGACATCCCTCAGTTCTTCCAGATTTCCCGGAAAAGCGTAGGTTTGCAGAAAAACGCCCAATTCCGGGGCAATCCCTTTGATCGTGATGCCGGTCTGGGCGACGTCCCTCTTAAGGTAGTGCTCTGCCAACAGAGGGAT
>CBDTUG010000302.1:0-3555 GCA_965363555.1 uncultured Thermoanaerobaculia bacterium | reverse complement strand
TCACAAAAAGGCACGAAAAAGCACAAAAAGGGGAAACAAGGAAAAGAAAGCCTCAAAAAGGAAAGAAGAGAGGAAATTAGCCACAAAAAGGCACGAAAAAGCACAAAAAGGGGAAACAAGGAAAAGAAAGAATGGGAAAACCTCAACGAATTATGCGACCAGGTCCGGCAGACGAGCTTTGAAATCCACCAATTCCTTAGGTCTGGGCATCTGGAAAAGGTCTATGAAAATGCTCTGACTCACAGGCTGACAAAATTGGGACTTGACGTCCAACAACAGTTCCCCATTGATGTCTTTGACGAGGATGGAACGGTTCTGGGCCATTTTGTGGCCGATCTGGTCATCGAAAAGTGCCTGATCGTCGAGATCAAGGCCAGTCGCACCCTTATCAGCGAACATGTCGCCCAGATTCTTGGTTATCTACGGGCGGCACGGTTTGAGACCGGCCTTCTCGTTAACTTCGGGGCCCAAAAGCTCCAGATCAAGAAATACCTGCTGACTCATGATGACTAGATTCCCTTTCCTCAAGCCCCTTCCCGCCGCTCCATGGCGGACTTTCCTGTCCTCCATTTCTGTGCCTTTTGGGGCGTTTTCGTGGCGATCCTCTCTATCTTCTCCTGTCTTCTCTTTCTTTATTTTTTGTGCCTTTTTGTGCCTTTTTGTGGCTATTCTTTCCCCTTCTTATTCCTTAAAACCTCTTCGTGGCCCTCTGCCTCAGGAGCTTTCGCATGAGTAACCCCAGGTTGCCGACCAGACGCAGCCTTTTGGGCAAGGTTTGGGTGGGATTGGGCGGTCTGGCTCTGCTTGAGGGTGTTTGGATCGTCACGGATTTTCTCAAGCCGCGCAAGCAACTGGGAACCGATGAAGAGGCGGAGACCCTGATCGTCGCGGGACCGATCGACAACTTCGATCCCGGCTCGGTCACGGCCTTCCAACAGGGGAAATTCTATCTCGCCCGGCTTGAAGACGGCGGATTCCTGGCCCTTTACCGAGAGTGCACTCACCTGGGCTGCACGGTTCCGTGGATCGGCGCCGAAGAACGCTTCGTCTGCCCCTGCCACGCATCGGTTTTCGACATCAAGGGTCAGGTCCTCAGCCCTCCGGCGCCCAGACCCCTCGATCTTTTCGCCGTCCGTATCGAGAACGGTATTGTCAAGGTCGATACCTCCAAGACGCTCAAGCGAAACACCTTCTCTGACCAGCAGGTGGCCAGATCGTGAATCGCCCACACTTCTCACCAGTAATCTACTGCGGGCGCCGATGCGCAAGCCCATTCCGCCAACGGCGGAATGGGTCCCTACCTCGACGCCCTCGCGACGAAAACCGGTGAAAAGTGCAGGCTAGCACCCTTCGCCCGTGGAAGATTCTCGGCACGATCTCGACGGCCGTGATAGTGATGGCGGTTCCGCTCTCACTCATTCGACACGGTGGTTCTGATGACCTCTTAGCCGACGGCGCTGGTCCCGGCGCCACCTTCGTCGGACGGGAGAGCTGCAAACCCTGCCACGAGCTCGAATTTTCGGCCTGGCTCAACTCTGATCACGACAGGGCGATGGACGTCGCCACCGAAGCAACAGTCTTGGGAGATTTCAACGACATCGAATTCACCTCGCACGGCATCACGAGCCGATTCTTCAAGAGCGACGGCCGTTTCATGGTCAATACCGAAGGTCCCAGCGGCCGGCCGACTGATTTCGAGATCACCCACACCTTCGGCGTTGAACCCCTCCAGCAGTATCTCGTGCCCTTTCGCGGCGGGCGCCTACAATGCCTCAATATAGCGTGGGACTCGGACCTGAATCGCTGGTTCGATCTCAACCCCGATCTGGTCATCCCACCGAATGACTGGCTTCACTGGACCCGGGCGGCACAGAACTGGAACGGCATGTGCGCCGAGTGCCATTCGACCAACCTCAAGAAGGGTTTCGACGCCAAGACCCGGACCTACTCGACCACATGGTCCGAGATAGACGTCAGTTGTGAAGCCTGCCACGGGCCAGGGTCGGAGCACGTGAAGTGGGCAGACATCCCGCCGATGGCCCGGCCGGAGGTCGGCAACTTCGGGCTGACCGTCGATACCGGTAGCATCGAGTCCACACAATTGGTCGAACTCTGCGCGCCCTGCCATTCAAGGCGATCAGAACTGGGCGACTACCAGCACGACCAGGCTGCCCTTCTGGACAGTCAGATTCCCGCAGTGTTGGAGGAGGGCATCTATTACGCCGACGGCCAGATTCTCGATGAGGTCTATGTCTGGGGTTCCTTCACCCAGAGCAAGATGTACCACAACGATGTTCGCTGTTCCGACTGTCACGACAGCCACAGTCTGAAGCTGAAATTCGAAGGCAACGAGTTGTGCGCTCAGTGCCACAGGGCCGATGTCTACGACACCCGGGAACACCACTTCCACAAGAAGATCCACGAGGACAAGCCGTCCGATGGCGCCTTGTGCATCAAGTGCCACATGCCGGAAAAACCGTTCATGGTGATCGACTGGCGTGCCGACCACTCCTTGCGCATTCCCAGGCCGGACCTCTCGGTGACTCTGGGCACCCCCAATGCCTGCTCACAGGAGGGATGCCACGGCGACAAAGAGTTGAGCTGGTCGGTCGACGCTTTTACCAAATGGTATGGCATGGCCAAGAAACCGCACTATGGAACTACTCTGGCCGCCGGCCGCGAAGGTCGGCCGGAGGCCCTGTCTGAATTGGTGCGAATGACGGGCGACGAACTCTACCCGGCAATCGTTCGTGCGACGGCCCTGACCCTTTTGGCCGCCTACCCCGGAGAGGACAGTAGCCGGGCCTTCGCCGCGGCCCTGGTCGACGAAGACTCCCTGGTGCGCTACACGGCCGTCAACAGCGTCTCGGCACAGGGGCCCGAGGCATTGGTTGAAGTGTTGGTTCCGTTGCTCTTCGACCCCGTTCGGGCCGTTCGGCTGCAGACCGCCGTGCGATTGGCCGACGCCCCTGACTCTTTGCTCAAGCCTTACCAGCGGGAGGCTCTGGATCAGGCCCTCGCCGAGTACGAAGACGCAATGGAGTACTCGTTGGATTTCTCCTTCGCCGGCCATAACCTGGGCAATCTCGCCGTGCGTCTCGGCAAGAACACAGAAGCGGAAAAACACTACCGCGAAGCCATCGCCATCGATGAGTTGTTCTACCCGGCCAAGGTCAACCTCGCCGTTCTTCTCAGCGCCGAGGGCCGAAACGAAGAGGCCGAGATCCTGCTGCGAGAGGTCCTCGTAGCCTATCCAGGTCAACACGAGACAGCCTATTCTCTCGGCCTTCTGCTGGCTGAGATGGGGCGGTATCCGGAGGCAGAGGTCTGGCTCGCCAGGGCAGCCACCGGCATGCCTGGCCACCCTGGCGCACAACGCAATTTGGCGGAAATACGGCGGTATTTGGCGTCGATTGGGGTTGTTCCGTGAGCCTGACGCTGCCTCGGAGTCCCGGGTTCTTTATCCAACACCGGCCTGCGGGGGTGCGGAGGCACGCCCCCGCTCGATCATTTCCCGGAGGGGCGACACATCAGAATCCGGGAGAGATCGGAAGA
>CBDTUG010000301.1:0-3564 GCA_965363555.1 uncultured Thermoanaerobaculia bacterium | reverse complement strand
CAGTACCATGTACGCCAAGGGCGACGAGAAGTAGGCGATCAATTCGCGCCTGAGGATTGCAAGGGTCTTGAGCATCACACCTCCTCGGCCGGGTCGGCCTGTTCGTCGGTCGTCAGCCGGACGAAAACGTCTTCGAGTGAAGCCTTGCCGGGGCTCATTTCCAGTAACGGCCATTCATTTTCGACGGCCATTTGGAAAATTGATTCTTGGGGCTCGCCCGCCCCATCACACTGCAGACAAAAGCGCCCCTCACCGAGGGCCTCAACGCCGAGAACTCCGGGCAGGACATCGAGGGCAAAGAGAGCACGGTCTTCGGGGGCATTCTTGAGCACGATCTCAATGGTTGCCTGGCTGGTCATCCTCGAACGGAGCCCGCCCGGCGTGCCATCGGCGACGATACGTCCCTTGTTGATGATCAACACACGGTCGCAGACTGCTTCGACCTCGGACAGAATATGTGTCGACAAAAGGACCGTATGATCGCGCCCCAGTTCGATCAGGAGTTCCTGAATACGAATAATCTGATTCGGGTCGAGACCAACGGTCGGCTCGTCAAGGATGAGAACTTGCGGCTGGTGAATCAACGCGCCCGCCAGACCTACCCGCTGGCGAAAGCCCTTGGACAGCGTTCCGATCACCTGGCGACGCACATCACCGAGCAAGCAGCGGTCGACAACATCATCAACCCTCCGCCCCTGGTGGCGATGGGGAATTTCTTCCAGATCTGAGCGGAAGCGCAAGTACTCGTCAACCCTCATCTCCCCATAGAGCGGCACGTTTTCCGGGAGATAACCGATATTTCGCCGCAGTGCAACCGGATCGTCGTCCGCGTTGAAACCAGCGACCCTGATCGTTCCCGCCGTCGGACGAAGATAGGTCGTCAACATGCGCATGGCGGTAGTCTTGCCTGCGCCGTTGGGGCCGAGGAACCCCAGTACCTGCCCCTCGGGCACGAAGAAGGTGACGTCGTCGACAGCCGGCGTATCGACAAAGACCTTCGACAGATTTTCAACTTCGATCATGGAACAAGTCTCCTGTCCGACAGCCGTTCGAAAGGCCGTCAAGGTCATTTTAGGTGGGGGATTTTAGCTCAATCGAGCCAGAAAATTTCTCACCTTTTAAAGCTGTTGAAGGGCCTGTGCTTAAACCGCGTTTCCGGTCGTACTGGTGATGATCAGCATCAGCGTCGTCGATCCCAGCGTGAATTCCATCTGGTGGTCCAGGATGGCGGTCTCGATGCGTGCGCCCTGCACGAAACACCCGTTGGTGGCGCCCAGGTCGACCAACGTTACTTCGTCGCCTCGAACCTCGATCATTGCGTGCCGACGGGAGATCTCGGCATCACGGAGCTGGATATCCACTGCCGTGCCTCGGCCAAGGTAGACCCTGGGTTTGGTGATCTTGAAGACTGTCCCGACCTCGGCGCCGGCGATCATAGCCAGGGAGAACCGAAGATCCGGATTCAAGGGTGCGAGGGTCGGAAGTTCAGGGGATTCCGGCTCGAGGAAGGTCTTATCGGTCTGATGATCGTCCGGGCAGGACACAGCCTCCTGCGTCTGATCCTTGCCGATGTAAGTCGGATCGCCCATCTCACCGGAAGGATTGGTGATATCGAAGATATGGGCACACTTG
This sequence comes from uncultured Thermoanaerobaculia bacterium, assembly GCA_965363555.1. Taxonomy (GTDB): domain Bacteria; phylum Acidobacteriota; class Thermoanaerobaculia; order Thermoanaerobaculales; family Sulfomarinibacteraceae; genus DAOWGJ01. The sequence continues at coordinate 1,932 of CBDTUG010000301.1, read as the reverse complement.
GGGCATTTGACCTTTCGCCGAAGAGAATCACCAAAACGAGCCTCGTCGTATCGGTACTGCGCCGTGCATTGCGGACAGGTGATGATCAACTGAGAGACCTCCATCTCAGTCATAGTGTACTGCATAACTCGGGAAAAACGTTGTCAAGATTGGAACTGAACGGTCACAACCCGAGCCCAAGGAACGTCGGAAACGGACGCGGGCACGGTCTCGGGCTTGGGAGCGAATCCTCCGGAGAGTGTACGCAGCTCACCGCGCCGGTATGATGGATTGATGGCCGAACACATTCACGATCTCGGGCATGGCGTGACGGTTGAAGAGAGACTCGGTGACGAACTCAAAGTCACCAGCACCATGGTTGGCCTCGAATGGCGCCCAACGGCGGGCCAATTCGTCGGCACGGCCGTCACCTGGCACGACCGGTTATTCGAGGTTCGGTCGGTGGAGCAAAGCGACGACGGTGATCGGTGGTGCCTGGTCCCCTGGCCCAATGGCGAGGTTGCGAGGAATATCGACCAACTGGACACCGACCGGATCGAGAATCTCGTGGGCGAGACGGCCTTCATCAAAAAAAGTCGGAGCGTGCGCTTTGCATTGATCCTGCTCTCGCCGGTGGCGGGCTTGATGCCGAGTTCCTGGCAACAACATTGGGAGAGGGAGTACAACGTGCCGGGGAGCCGGGCGACCATTCTCTCCGCCCTAGTGGAACTGGGTTTTGGTTCGGTGTGGATCGTGCTTCCGGGGCCTGGGTTACTTAAATTTTTTGGCTGGTTTCTTTTTGCGGAGGCCATGATTCGCCTGTGGTTTGCTCTCACACAGAGCGAGCCGATGGGTTCCTTTCTGACCGCGCCTCTTGGTTGGATCATGCCTTCTGAGTCGAAAATGGCCACCGAACAGGCGCAGCGGATGGAGGTCGTGCGGTGGACCCAGGGTGGCCCGGAGATGGCGCTGGCGATGTCCGCCCTCCGCGAAGACTGGCCGATCGATGGCGTCCTTCGTTTTCGGGATTCCCTGTTTCGGCTGATCGAAAAGGAACTCGGCAAAAACCGGGTTACCTACCACTTTGAGACCGTCCCGGAAGACACCCCTGTGACGCTCTCGCTGGCGCCCCCGGCCCACCAGGAACATCAGCGTGACCGTGGCCGCGGCTTCACAGCCGATGCGGGTCGTTTCGTCTTGCTGTCCTTTGCGCCTCGCCGATATCAGGAGCAGCTGACGCCGGACCTCAACCTTGGCATTCGCACCCTGACCTGGATCAGTGCAGGAGCGGAACTCTTCGGTGGCGCCGTCAATCTACTCGGGGCCGGACCGCAAGACGCTCTGGTGGTATTGGACCTGCTATTCGTAGTCGAGGGTGCATGGCGGCTGATCAGAGCCACCGTCACCGGGTTGCCGGTTGGCAGCGTGCTCGGTCTGCCGTTCATCAGTGTCTATGAGCGGTGGGTGAGGTCCGCCGGGAAATAGCCACAGAAAGACACTAAAATGGGAGCTGGATACACTGTTGCTCAGCCGGCGCCGCCGTCCAATCTCGAGAGCGCCCCACTCCGACGGGGCGTGCAGGGTGCGCCCTCTCTTCACCGGGCAGAACTCCCGATTGAGCCGTCGATGCGAAGAAGGGCGACACCGGGCACCCCACGGGGAGCGCGACAGCAATCGAGTCTCGGCAGATGCCGAAGGCCGCCGAGGTCATTATCCTCAAGGGCCATGCTCTCCCGATTTCTATAATGTTGCCCTTGAGGAAAATGCACCGAGCGGGGGCGCGCTTCGCGCGACCCCGAAGGCTGGGGTCGGAATGTCACAACACCGGGAAGGTCGGATCTGGCACTGATATTGCGCTCCAGAAAACAAAGAAAGCGGCCATCGGCCGCCTTCTTTTGTTCTCTTTTGTGTTTTTTCTACCGTTCCCAGCTATCCAACATTTTCATGTAGTCG
>CBDTUG010000300.1:0-3567 GCA_965363555.1 uncultured Thermoanaerobaculia bacterium | reverse complement strand
CAACCGTCGGGGAGGCTCAGGGAATTGAATTGATCGGCTCGGGGCGCAAGACCAAACGACTGCTCGCGGCCACCGATATTTCGAAAAGTCTGGGAGGCAAAGAACTGTTCTCGGGACTTGACGTCTTGCTGCGACCGGGGCAGTGCCTGGGCGTCGTCGGGGCCAACGGAAGCGGCAAGAGCACGTTGCTGAGGGTGTTTGCCGGAGAGATCGAGGCGGACGAGGGAACCATTCGACGAGCAGAAGGTCTCCGGACGGTATATTTTGACCAGAATCGGGAGCAACTCGATCCCCGGATGCCGTTGAGAAGGGCCCTGGCCGAACTCAGTGACACGGTCATCTATCGTGACCGTCCGATCCACGTCGTCACCTGGGCCAAGAGGTTCCTTTTCAGTGCAGACCAATTGGACTTGCCCTTGTCCGAGTTGTCCGGAGGAGAAAAGGCGCGGGTGCACATCGCCCGCTTGATGTTGCGTCCGGCCGACCTTTTGATTCTCGACGAACCGACCAATGACCTGGATATTCCCACGCTCGAGGTACTGGAGGAGAGCCTGGTGGACTTTCCCGGCGCCCTGGTTCTGGTGACCCATGACCGTCTCCTGATGGACCGGGTTGCCACCGGCCTGTTGGGGTTGGGTGGCCAGAGGGGGGCGACGTTCTTTGCCGATGTCGCCCAATGGGTAGAGACAGTCACCATGACCCGGCAGAAGATCACCCGAAAAAAAGGCGGCGCGCCCCGCGAGAAGAAAAAGAAACAGGGCCTGTCCTACCTCGAAAAGCGGGAATATGAGGAGATCGAAGACAAGATCGCAGCCGCCGAGCGGGACCTCGAGGCCTCAGCCGCCAGTATGGAGGATCCGGCTGTCGTCTCGGATGCCAACAAGGCACACGAAGCCTTCGAGGCTCACAACGAAGCCCAACTCAAACTGGATCAACTCTTCGAGCGTTGGGCCGAGTTGGAGGAGAAGAAGGGCTAGGGGCTTATCCTCCAATCTACTTCGAAAAAACGAGACAGAACCCAGTAGAAGAGCAACCACAGAGGCACAGAGGACACAGAGAACAACACACAGAGGAGAGTCCCGAAGGTGTCGTCATCCCCGCCCGGCACGTGGACTTTGTCCGCTTACGGCAGAAGAGAAACGAGTTCCAAGAACCAGTTCTTGTCACCCGCCTCTCTTCTGGCCCAGCACGCTTCGCGTGCAACCGGGCTCCGGGGCATACCATCTGGCGTTGGACCTTGAGCGCGTCGGACTGGTTCGCCCAAGCGGGCGAAGCCTGCGTGCTGAAGGCCTGTATTTCGATGGGACGGCCTGCGTCCAGAGCGATGGACAGGCCTTCTGCTGAGCCCGCGAAGCGGGTGGGCGAACGACGGGAGCGCCTTCGGTGTATCCTCTGTGAATCTCTGTGCTCTCTGTGTCTCTGTGGTGAATCTGCCGTCAGACTGATCGGATAGATTGCGTTGGAGATCGCCCTCTTTGGTCTCGGTTCCGCCGAGTTAGGATTTCCGTCCCGTGATCTTGGCGCTCCAGACCTTGCCGACGACTCTCCCGAGCTGTGCGTCGAGCAGGTCCGCCGGGATGCCGAGGGCCGCCAGCTCGCTGCCGACCATGCCACGGATCTGGGCCTCGTCGTAGACCAGGCGTTCGGTGACCTCGAGGTCACCGAGGCCGGCGATGGTCAGACCGGCGAGGTACTGCTCTTCAGAAATGGCGCCGCCGATGCACGCGGAGTAGGCGGAGGCGAGACGCCTGATGTCGTCGGGAAGGTTCTGGGCAACGATGTCGGAGACCGAGAAGCGTCCGCCAGGCCTGAGAATCCTTGCGATCTCGGAGAAGACAGTGCCTTTTTGGGGCGATAGATTGATGACGCAGTTGGAGATCACCCAGTCGACAGAGGCATCTTCGACCGGGAGGTCTTCGATCATGCCCTTGCGAACCTCGACATTATCTGCGCCGGCCAGCTTGATGTTGTCGCGTGCGACCTCGATCATCTCATCGGTCATGTCGACGCCGATGACGCGACCCTCGGGACCGACCTTGCGGCTCGCCAGCAGCAGGTCAAAACCGGCGCCGGAGCCCAGGTCGAGCACGGTCTGACCCTCCTTGACGCCGGCAAAGGCCAGGGGGTTTCCGCAACCGAAGGACGATTGGGCCGCGTTGCCGAATTCGCCCGTTTCGTCGTCACTGTAGCCGGCTGTCTGTGCAGCAATGCCGACGGGAAGCGTGTTCGAACAGCATGCGTTGCCACCCTCCTTGACACTGAGGGTGACGGCATTGGCGTAGGCCTTGCTGACCTGGTCTCGAACTGCATCCTTGTCGGTTGGCATTGTCTCGGCGACCGGCGAACCGGTGCAACAATTGGATTTTAAGGTTTTTTCCAGGGTCATTCTTCCTCCACACAACAGTTTGTTCCACAAGATTCCAGAGAATCGGCCAGGTCTCGCAGCAGGGCGATGACGTCGTTCGCCTGGAGTCTGTATCGCACCTCCCGGCCGTTTTTCTCCGCCTGGACCAGACCGGCCAGACGGAGTTGGTGCAGGTGACGTGAGACTCCGGACAGATGAATGCCGCAGCAATCCTTGATCTCGGACACAGTCATGGGCCTGCCGGCGACGGCAATGCGGGCCAAAACGGCCAGACGGGTTTCGTCGGACAGGGCCTTAAAAACCTCGGGATGGAGCAACGATTGCATCGCCTGAGCCTGCGATATGCCATTCATGAATCAACAATAGCATGATTGCGCAAGAATGCAAATATATATTTCAAGGGAACAGGAGGACAGCTTCCGAGCGGACTCTTCCGCGGTTTTGTGATAGGGTCCGCCTTCGGCTCGGACCGCCGGTAGTTTCTGGTATCCGTTGATTGTTAATTTTCTACCCCCCTGGAGGGCCAGTGATCATGCGTTCTTTTCGATATGTTGTTCTCTTGACAGTTCTATTCTCCGCGGCCGTAGCGATGGCCCAGGCGCCGCCGGCCCCTCAAAGGCCAAACACCCCACTTGACCAGGTTGTTGTGACAGTCAACGGCGATCCCGTGTATGCGGGTGAGGTCCAGATGGCCGCGCAGCGAATGGCGCAGGGCATGGCCCAATCGGGTCAGCAGGTTGACCCTCAGCAGATTGGCACTACTGCGATGGGGCAGATGGTAGACGGAATGCTGCTGGTGCAAGAAGCCAAACGACGGGGTTACAAGGTGGATCCGGAAATCATCAAATCCAGTGTGGAACAGGCGGAAACCAGCGCCGGTGGAGCGGAACAGCTGGATGCAACCCTGGAGCAACAGGGGCTGGACCGTGCTCGGCTCAATCAGCTGATCGAAGATTCCGACCTGGTCAACCAGTTGCTTACGAAGCTTGGCGAAGGGATTGTAGTTTCGGATGAGCAGGCTTCGACCTTTTACACGGAGAATCCAACGTACTTCAAAGCCCCCGCAGAGGTCAGTGCGCGCCACATCCTGTTCAAGGCTGAGGCAGGCGCTGACGACGCGGCCAAGGCTGCGGCCAAGGCCAAGGCTGAGGCGGCTCGAAAGCGGGCGCTTGCGGGTGAGGATTTTGCCACATTGGCTATTG
>CBDTUG010000299.1:0-3591 GCA_965363555.1 uncultured Thermoanaerobaculia bacterium | reverse complement strand
GATCTTGGGCGACGAGCTTGAATTGTATAATCTGCGGTCCCGAACGCTGATTTACCAGGTAGATGGCCTCGCGCATCGAGCACGGCCCTTGGTCGCCGGAACTGCACCCCGATCCACTGTCGGCAGTTGTGGTCACCGTGACGATCGTCGCGGGCTGCCCACCGGCACGCGGCACCCCTTCGGAACAACCGTTCTCGGCTGCATCGGGCCAGTTGCTGAATGTCCCGTCTCGCTCGCGACAATCGGCGTTGCTCGTTTGCACGACGATGCCCTCAACACAGCACCAGCCCTCGCGAGCCTGTTCAGACCCGACACAACCAGCTCGAGCCTCTTCCAAATTGATGAAGTGCTGCCCGCCGGCGAGCACACATTGGCGTCCACTCATGTGCTCGAGATCCCCATTGCGACAACACCAACCCGAATCTGTATCATCCTGACCATGAGCTGACACCCAAGCGATCAGCGACAGGGCCGCAGTGATAACGAGAAACCTGCCTCGCTTCATACCGCCTCCCTCAACGCACGACGACGGGGGAGACCTCTATATTGCATGCGACCGCCCGGCATCGATTTTTTCTAATGATGCTCTCCGTTGATTGTAACACCAGAAGATGCAGAGCTACACAGCTTCAGCGACGTTCTCGAAGCGCCCGAAGTGACAGGTGGTTCGGTACGAAAGGGGCCATGGCAAGTCTTGTCAGGCGTCGGTCTGCCGATTTGAAACCCGCCCTCCGCCTCTCTTACGGCACGGTCAACGACCACCCGGAGGAGTCGCCGGTTTCGAAGCTGTCGCTGAATACCCCATACGGGTCAATGATAACCAGTTCGATGCCCTGGCCGCTCACGGGGTCGAGATTGCGGCTGTACTGCATGTCGATGGGGTTGTTCCGAAAGAGTAGGGGACACTGTTCTTCTGAAAGAGTAGGGGACACTGTTCTTCTGTTCTTTTCACTGGGCTGGCAGCAAAGCCGTTGAGGATTTGGTTTTCTCCGGGAGCGGTAGCGGTGATATGAACAGTGTCCCCTAATCTTTTTCTCAGAACGGCCAAATAGTCGTCGGATCGCCGGTTCCGTTGTCGACGATCGAAGCGTAGGTCAGGAAGGCGGCATGAGCGGTATCGGTCCAGACATCGACGAAGCCCGCGTTGATGCCGCTTGTGGAGATCGGATTCAGGGTGTAGGCGTTGTTCCACTGCCTACTGGAATATGGTGCAAGAGTGGTTTGCTTGGTACCCAGGGAGTTGCCCTGCATATCGAAGAACTCGGCGTTGACCCTGATTTGGTTGCCGCCGGCGTTCATGAAGCCGATGTTGGTGCGGAAGGTGTCGTTCTCGAATAGATAGCCCAGACGGACCTTCTCGCCGGTGTTGACCTTGGCCGGCGCAGCGCCCCGCATGCCGACAATGGTCTGACCGAAGGTGCCCTCGTCGCCGGTATTGTAGGTTCGGCTGACGATCCCTGCGCTGTCGCCGTTGTCGACGCAGACGTTGATCGAGCCTGATCCCTGGTCGCCGCCTATGTCATTCCAGATGTCGGAGTAGGCGATAGCCTGGTTGCCGCCCAGAGTGAACGGGTCACTCATGGTGGCGCCGGTGTTGTCCTCGCCTCGTGGCAGGAACTGGAATCGATAGGTCAGGCTCTGGGCGCCCAGGTTGTTCAAGCCGAGGTCTGTCGCCCATATTGTGCCCCCGGTGCCGTTGGCTGAAGCCGCAGCGGCGATCCAGATCGGGGTGCAGTCAAAGGTCTCGCCACCGACCATGGTTGAAGTGTCGAATGGCCAGATGGTAGTCGGGTCGTCGGTATTGTTGTCGACAACCGAGGCGTAGGTCAGGAATTCGGCGCCCTCGGTGTCGGACCATACGTCGATATATCCCAGGTTGATGTTCTCTGTGGTGACCTTTCGGAAGGCTTGGTTCCACTGGTTATTCGAGAAGGGCGGAAGGTTGATTTCTTTGGTTCCAAGGGAGCTGCCGTCAGCGGTGAAGAACTCCGTGTTGATCGAAATGGTGGTCGAGCCGGCGTTCATGAAACCGACGTTGGTCCGAAAGTCGTCGTTTTGGGTCAGGAAACCCAGACGCGCGATCTGACCGGTCGCGATCCAATTCTTCGCCGTCATGCCCTTTATGCCGACGATCGTCTGGCCGAAGGTTCCGGCATCGCTTGTGTTGTAGGTGCGGCTGACGACACCCGCAACATCAGGATCATTGACGCAGACGTTGATCGAACCGGCACCATCGCCACCGCCGTAAAGCCTCCAGATATCAACGAAGTTGGCGTTGGTATTGGGTTGGAGCGTGAATTCTTCTGTGAAGGGGGCGTCTGTATTGTCTTCGCCGCGTGGCAGCAATTGGAATTTGCAGGTCAGAATTTCGGCGCCGCTGTTGTTGATGCCGAGGTCGGTGGCCCAGAGGGAAGCACCGGCGCCGGGGCCGGATGCGGCCGCAGCAACGTTGATCGGCGTGCACTCGGAGGCGCATTTCCGAAAAACAGCCATACCCGAGGAACCGTCCGCCACATAGACAAGACCGGAGGATACAGCCACGCTTTGAGTGGCGCCCGGCGTGTCGAAGAAGCCAACTTCTGTGGGTGAGGTGGGCGAGCTGACGTCGATGACCCGAAGGCCCTCATAACTGTCCCCAACATAGGCATAGCCTCCAGAAACGGCTACGCTATTGGCGTACCCTGGGGTATCGAAGAACCCGATTTCAACCGGTGAGGCGGGTGTGCTGATATCAATCACCCGAAAGCCGAAATAATCGTCTCCCACGTAGGCGTAGCCTTCGGAAACCGTTACGCCAATTGCTCTGATCGGTGTGTCGCTGAAGCCGACTTCTGTGGGTGAGGCGGGTGAGCTGATGTCGATGACCCTGAGACCCCCGGATCCATCCGCAACGTAGGCAAAACCTCCGGACACGGCAATACCCCTGGCGTATCCGGGCGTGTCGAAAAAACCGACCTCGAGAGGTGAGGCGGGTGAGCTGATATCGATCACACGCAGACCCTCATATCCGTCCACTACATAGGCGAAGCTTTCGGATATGGCAACGTTATAGGCGTTTCCCGGGGTGTCATAGAATCCGACCTCTGTGGGCGAGGCCGGCATGTTGATATTGATTACCCGCAGACCCTCATCATAGTCAGCCACATACGCAAATCCATTGGATACGGCCACGCCGAAGGCTCTCCCCGGTGTATCGTAGAATCCAACCTCTGAGGGTGATGCCGGAGCGCTGATGTCGATCACGCGCAGGCCCGCAACACCGTCTGCCACGAAGGCATGACCCTCGGACACGGCAATGCCCATGGCGAAATCCGCCGTGACGCTGAATCCGACCTCGGTGGGTGTTGAGGGCAAGCTGATGTCGATGACCCTGAGACCCCCGGATCCATCCGCAACGTAGGCAAAGGCGCCGGACAGGGCAACACGCCAGGCTCTCCCCGGTGTATCGAAGAACCCGATCTCTGTGGGTGAGGCAGGTGAGCTGACATCGATTACCCGGAGACCCGAATACTCGTTCGCCACGTAGACAAAGGCGCCGGACACAGCACAAGAAATGGCGGATCCCGGTGTTTCGAAGTACCCGATCTCTGT
>CBDTUG010000298.1:0-3598 GCA_965363555.1 uncultured Thermoanaerobaculia bacterium | reverse complement strand
TCAAAGTCGGCGCCCCCGTTGTGGACGATGCGGAAAAGCGTGCCTCGGGGGCCGACGCCCGCCTCCTGAATCCACAGCCGAATCTGCTCGGGATGGACAGAAATCAATGGCCTGATCCTGAATGTCACCGGCACTTCGACCTCGGTCATTTTGGGATGATTTGTAGTCAACCAGACCTTAACAGAATAGTTCCCCGGGCCGACGCCCTCATTGGCATTCGCGACCAGCCAGACATCGCCGGCCTCCGGCTTGAATCCCGCCGGTTTTTTGGCTTCTGGGTCGACTGGCAGAGCCTCAACCTCAACGTCGGAGCTCTCATAACGGACTGCCGAAATTTCCAACTTTTCGCCGTCATTGCGATGCAATAAAATCCGACCACCGGCCTCATCGCCGACAATGGCGTTGACGAAGATCTGGGGGCGCGGCTTCATGGAAATCATCGTTTCGACCGTGAATTTCATCGATAGCCGGAAGCTCTTCGCATCCGGAGCGTCTGTCGCAACGGCGATCGATTTACTGAGCGTTCCACTCTGGGTGGGACGTGTGTGAACTTTGGCAGTGAGCTTGCCCGACCGACCGGCCGGGATCACCGAGTCAAACTCGGCAACCGCGCATCCTCAAGAGGGTTTGGCCTTGATGATCTTGACTTCCTTGCCGGTATCATTGTGAAACACGAAGGTCGCCACCGCATCGCTACCGGCCGCAACCGCGTCCAACTCAATGTTGGTCTCCTCGACCCAGAAACCCGTTTGAGCCTTTTCGGTTTGTTCGGCCTCGGCGAACACAACCGACGACAGGGCCACCAAACACACGACGACGGTCGCGAGGGCCGCCCACTGATATCTCTTCATCAAAACCTCCAGGCGTCGACTCCACAAAATGAACCGACAGCCGAGGGATTGTAGCATTAGCATTTCTTGAACCTAAACTGAGCAATTCTCATCGGCGACCTGCGTCAAATTCTTGGGCCCTGATGCCCACGCAACCCGCTTCGCGGGAACCGGCCTGGCGGCCGGCCAACCCTCTGGGTTGGGCGCGATGTCCCTACTTTCAAAAAGCCTCGACAGACAAACAGGTATGCCTACGTTTTGTTCAAGCACCAGAACCTCAAGGAGTAGACGCATCTCATCCGCCAGAATCGCTCAGGTTAGGTAGGAGAAATGCTTCGGGTAGACCGCCGGTCCGGTCATGACCCCTACATTGGCACCCGGATACTCCTCCCGCCAACGATCGACAACTTCTTCGGCAGAGGCGGCCCGTTCGAAACCCAGACCCTGCAAACCGTCCCAATTGCCTTCCGTCACCAGGCTGACTCGATGCCCCGAGGTCTTCTCAACCAGGCGAAAGGTCGTGTGGCCGTACTGCACCCATCTTCCCGCCAACCGTTTGAGAATTGACTCCGGCCGCGGATCCTCGAGATAGGGCCTGATGGCCTCGGAACCCGCCCCCCCTGCCATCGACGCCAGGAAGAGCACCTCGGCGCCTGGCTGAGCGAATCGGCATGCCGCATCCAGACCCTTGTGCGCCTGGATCAAGGTCTCATCCGAAGGCGCCCCACCCCCAGAGGCAACAACCAGATCAAAATCCCCGCCCGCCACTTCGTAGATCGTCCGGACTCGGGCCACCGCCGACTCAAAAGCCTCTCGCCAGGGACCTGCCACCGCCTCGGCCACGCCCCCGTCAACCCCGGGCACCAGGCAGACCGCGACATCCGGTGGCCGCAAATCCGCCGCCTCTCCAATCTCGAGGGCGACTGGATTCCCCTCGAGCCGGCCAGGCTCGCACTCCGGACGCCGGAGAGGCCTCTCGCCTGAGAGGTCAAAGACCCGTGCGTGATTGGCCTGAATCTCCTCATAACCCGCAACGCCGGGAAAGACCATTTTGGGACCACCGCCAAAGCCGGCGAAGTAGTGATGCCGAACGGCCCCAATCGTGATAAGAAGGTCAGCCTCCACGACCTGCCGGCACAACCGGATCTCTTGGCATCTTGCCACCGTACCGACCTCCACCAGGCCAGAAGTCTTGCGGGAATCATGCTGAATGCTTGTGACCCCGGCCTCGAGTTTTCCCAGAATCGACTCCAGTACAAGCGGTGGGGCGTGTGGATGGGTGCCGCACGCCACGACAACGGTCTGCCGCTGAGGCGGCAGACCCCACCGGGTTAGAGCCTGGCACAACACCGGCAAAATCGTAGAAATCCGCGCCGAACGCGTGCCATCAGGCACGATGACAACGGCATTCCCGGCAGCTCGAGCCAACACCTCGAGGGAGGGTCCTGAGAGAGGTTTTGCAACTGCGTCCATGACCAACCGGGCTGGATCAGAGCCTGCCCGTGGCCCATCGGGCTGAAGAGGCCGAATCCGGAAACCCCTGAGATCGACCGGAATGGCGCCCCGGCCAAAAGGCAAACGGATGATCATGCTCAGTCCGAGAGGCCCGACCGGACCCCTATGACCTCGGCTTCGTATTCCCCAATGGTCGAAAAGCGTGCGAAGGGGTTGCCCACTGCAGCATCGGGGTCAGGCAGGGGCACCGCGCCCGAAACCTCAAACACCTCCACCAGCAGTTGCTTGAAACAACTCATCGGATCCGGCCCCGCGGCCAGAGCCGAAGGATCAAAAGCCGTGCTGAGCACCCGAATGATCCGAAACTTCACCCTCTTGCTCCATGGAGCATCGAGCATCAGATCGACGATAACGAAGGGCGCCTGGCCGGGCTCGACGATGCCGCCAACGGCGATGGCCTGCACCTGACTCAGGTTCATCGGCCGGTTTTGCCCATTGATCATGAGGGTCAAGACACCCCCCTCCCATGCAGTCGGCACACCCTCCATGATCTCCAACTGATGGTCTTCCGGCGCCAAGGTCCGTGGCATTTCGACCGCCTCCTCTGCAGGCTCACCCTGGCTGTCCCCAGGCTCTAACCCTGTTTCCGGGGCCGGTTGGCACGCCGAGGACGCAGGCGCGACCGAAAGCAGAGGGCCGGTCAGCAGGCCTTCCATCTCGGCCCTGGTTTCGTCGGGAAGATCCAGTGAGGCCAGCGCCTGTTCGGCCAGCCCCCGTGCTGAAGTCGCCCCGGCGGCTGCCCCCACACGGGCCAGCCGAATCAGGACCCCGGAAGGCGTTGCAGGCGTCACACCTGCTGCACCGGCGTCGACCGTCGCCTGGCACACACTTTCCGCAATTTCGTCGCCCATGGCCTCCGCAACCCTGGCCGCGAGGGCCGGATCAATTGAACCCGTCGGCGCCATCTCGATCACCTCGGGCCACCGTAGCGCCACCAGATCATTTTCACCCTTGCGGAAAGCATCACGGAAGACCCTCAGGACGAACGGGATCGCCGGCGCAATATCACCCACATCCCGCCGCACATCCCAGTAGGCCATCGCAGCGTCAAAATCACCGGGGTTGACCTTGAGCCGGGCCACCAGGATTTCTTCAGCCTTCTCCATCTCGCCGGCCTGCCGGGCCTCTAACGCCTCCTCGAGATCCAGGTTCTGATGTTGTTCGAGCTTGGCATCCAAGCCAGTCTCAACAAATTTCTCTTCAAATTTCAAATGCTTGACCCCGGCAGCGATCCCCAGGCCATACACAAAGCC
>CBDTUG010000297.1:0-3602 GCA_965363555.1 uncultured Thermoanaerobaculia bacterium | reverse complement strand
ATGTAGGTGCCGTGCACGATGCCCTGGGGGCCGATGTACATCCAACCGCCGGCGGTCATCTGCCCGTAGTTGACGCATCCCAGTGCCGCGAGGTGCTGGAAGTCTTCCGGCGTATCAAACTGTCCGATCAGCAGGCCGTTGGTGATGATCGCCCGTGGAGCGTCGGGCTTTGAAGGGAAGAGGCCGACGGGGTGACCAGAAGAGACAACCAGGGTCTGGGTGTCGTCCATGATTTCCAGGTATTTCTTGATCAGTAGATACTGCATCCAGTTCTGGCAGACTTGGCCGCTCTCGCCGTAGGTCACCAGCTCGTAGGGGTAGAGGGTGATTTCGAAGTCCAGATTATTGTCGATCATCACCTGCATCGCTCTGGCCTCGACGATCTTGCCCCGATACTGATCGACGGGCAGGCCGGTGATGCGGCCGGCGGGCCGATACCTATAACCGTAGATCCTGCCCATGGTGCGCAGTTCTTCAAGGAACTCAGGGGCGACGATCTTATGGTGTTCTTCGGGGACGTAGCGCAGGGCATTCTTTAGCGCCACCAGGGTGTCGTGGCGGTCCAGGTGATAACCGCGGTTGGGGGCGCGGCGATATTGCGGGTCAAATTCTTTGCGTTCTGGGAGTTCGGTCAATTCAACGGTGAGCATGGTGGAGCCTCCGAGAAATGGATGCGCCACGCACATCCTGGGGGGATCTTATAGCGATTTGAGCCGAAAGGCGAGGACCAAGAGCAAGGAAAAAGGCAGGGAGATTCTCTCGCAAAGGCCGCAAAGAGCGCAAAGGGAAACACAGGGGGAAATGAAGGAAGTTCGAAGAGCTGTAGGGGCGGATCCCGTGTCCGCCCGGTTGTGGCTTTCAGGATTTGACCGAAATGGTCTCAATTAATCGGGCCTTTTTGATTTGAGAAAACAGATTAAGCCGTTCTTGTTCTTAGATTTGAGTCACTGCGGGAATTTGTGTTAAATATGGTTAGCATTTCGATCAATTTTGAGTTACTATCTCTTTTTGAGAGATGAAGGATTTGATGATGACACTGGATACCGTCGACGTCCTGCGTAAGACTCGGGTTGTGTTTATTGAAGGCGGACAGGGTGTCGGGGTCCACCTCAATACTTTGGGCATTCATGTTGGTGATTGCCTCGAGGTTGTCGAGCGAGCACCGTTCCGGGGACCGGTTCTGGTCCAGATCAACGGGACCCGGTTGGCTTTGGGACGGGGGGTGGCGCGACGAGTCAGGGTCGAAGAAATCAATGACCGATCGGCGGCTCCTGGAATACGCGCCCCAAAGGCCTGATGAGGTTCCTTCTCGCCGGCCAGCCCAATTCGGGCAAGAGCACGATTTTCAACGCTATTGCTGGCTATCGCTCGGCGACCGCCAATTTTCCGGGCTCGTCGGTCAGCTACACGCTCAGTCGGGCTCTGATTCAAGGCCGCGAGGTCGATGTCGTCGACCTTCCGGGCATGTACTCACTGACTTCAGTATCGCCTGAAGCCGGTGAAGCCGTTCGTTTTGTCGCGGAGGAAGACTGGGACCTGATCATCAACGTCGTTGATGCAAGCAGGCTCGAGCGGTCCCTGGAATTGACCCTGCAATTGCTCCAGCTGGAACGGCCGATGGTCGTAGCACTCAACATGATGGACGAGGCTGAACGGCACGGAATGACCATCGATGTTGAGGGCCTGGCAAAAAGCCTGGGCGTTCCGGTCGTGCCAACTGTCGGGCGACGGGGGCAGGGGCTCAAGGATCTCTTTCGGACTGCCCTTCAAGCAGCCCACGGAGGGCCTGCGGTCGGACCAGGTTGTTTCGACAAGGAAGTCGACACTGCGGTGGCCAAGGTCAAGGACCTCCTTGAGGAGGCGGGTTTTCAGTGCAGCTTGCCGACGGCGCTGGTGGCAACGAAGGTGCTCGAGCTTGATCCGTATTTTCGGGAGAGAGTTCGGCGATCGACGCCGGAGGTTGAGGATAGGATAGACGCGGTCATCGAAGGACTCCAGGGCGTCCATGGCTGGAGTGCGGACCAGGTGGTGTCCGGGTGCCGTCATGCGATGGCCCACACGATCTGGGATGAGATCGGACAACTCGGCCGGCCCAAGGTCGGCTGGCGCGAGCGGGTCGATCGATTGTTGCTCCACCCGTGGACCGGCGGTCCGCTGATGGTGTTGATCCTCTCTGCGGTCTTCTACCTGGTTTTTGGCGTCGGTCGCGTGCTCGAGGCGCCGTTGGTCGGTTGGTTCGACGGTATGCAGGCGGTGTTGGAGGGACGTTTCCCAGCAGAGACCCTGGTCGGTGCCTTGCTGTCTGGACTCTTCCTCGGTGTTGCCGGGGGCCTGACCATCGTCTTGCCCTACCTCTTGCCCTTCTTGATTGCCCTGGCGGTGTTGGAAGATTCGGGCTACCTGCCGCGTATGGCCTACATCTTGGATAATCTGATGCACCGAATCGGGTTGCATGGTAAATCCGTGCTGCCGCTCATTCTCGGCTATGGCTGCACAGTGCCCGCAATCATGGCCACTCGGATCCTCGAGTCCAAGAGGGACCGGCGAATTACCTCGGCCCTGGCTTCTTTCATACCGTGTTCCGCGCGGACCATTGTCATCTACGGTCTGGTGGCGGCCTATCTTGGTCCCTTGTGGGCCTTGGGAATCTATATCCTCAATTTACTGGTCATCATGGTCGTCGGCCGGGTCTTGAGTCGATTCCTCGAAGGGCGGTCTCCGGGGTTGATTCTGGAGATCCCCAGCCTGGCGTTTCCGACGGCAAAAACCATGGTTGCCAAGACCTGGCTCAGCTTGAAAGAGTTTTTGGTCATCGCGTGGCCGGTCCTGGTCGTATCGTCGCTGGTATTGGCCTTACTGGAGTATTTCGGGGCAGAGACTATGCTCAACGCTGCGTTGACGCCCTTGACCGTGTGGACCCTCGGCCTGCCCGCGGCTGTCGGCATGACCCTGATCTTCGGGGTGCTTCGCAAGGAGCTGACCCTGGTGATGCTGGTGCAGGCCATGGGCACCAACCGTCTTGATCAGGTTCTGACGACCGAGCAGCTGGTGGTTTTCACCCTGTTCGTGGTCTTCTACGTGCCCTGTGCCGCCACCATCGCCGCGATGGCCCGGGAACTGGGCTGGAAGGACACGGCGTGGATTTCTGGGCTGACCGTCGTTGTCGCTCTGGCCTTGTCGGTTGGGGGGCGGATCGTGTTTTCGGTGGTCTGAGATGCCAGCGGTGACCTCCGCTGCCCCTCGCTGCGCTCGGGACTTCCGGTCTTCGGCCGTCGACGAATCGAGGCTGGTAGGGGAGCGTTATTGGAATGGTCGGTTATGCCTCGCCCCGCCTTCCGGCCAAAGCCCGGCCCGCTGACGCGGGCAGCGGCTCGGGCGGTCTTGTAGCGCTCCTTAGGCCATCGCTTTTTCGTCCACGTCAAAGAGCCCGTGGTGCACCTGGTGTACGATGCCGGCGGCTTCGTTCCGCACACCCAGAGAGTAGTAGGCGCCCGGGACCTCGCTGAGGTAGAAGCCGAAATCCTCGACTCCCATGTTGGGCCTTGGGAAGACAACGACGTTCTCCTCGCCCAGCAGTTTTCTGGAGTTGGATCGCACAACTT
>CBDTUG010000296.1:0-3644 GCA_965363555.1 uncultured Thermoanaerobaculia bacterium | reverse complement strand
AGGGGGGACCTCTTTGTTCATCTCAAGGTGGTTGTGCCTGGCAGATTGAGTGCCGATCAGCGGGCATATGTCGAGGAGGCCGCACGAGTCGTCGGTGACGTTGTCGATGGTGAACGGCACGAAGGGCTTTTTGATAAATTGAAGAGGGCTTTGGGTGGTGAATGAGGGCCCGCCCGGTGGCGGCCGGTCGTCGGCCGGCACGACGCTGAGACTGCGGTTCGAGATTGGAAGTGATCGGGAGGACGGCCTCGCAGAGATCTTGAATCGACACAGTACCTTGGGCGCATCCTTGGTGACTCGTGCCGATGGCAGGCTCGGTGTGGATGTCTTTTTCGGATCGGATGACGGCCGTTTGATTCCGGACCTGGTTCGTGCCCTGGTGGAGATTGGTGTGGAACGCACCGAAGTCGGGACTCAGGAGGCCGAGGACTGGTTGGCGTCGTACCGTGAGACCATTCGCCCCTTTGTGGTGGGGAAGGGCTGGTGGATCGACCCTCACCCCGGAACGCCAACCCCTGCCCCAGAGGGGTACAGGCGGTTGGTCATCGAGCCTCGGATGGCGTTCGGGACGGGGTCCCATCAATCGACTGCTCTGGTGTTGATGGAGTTGGAGAGCCGTCCGCCGGAAGGGCTGACGATACTGGATGTCGGTACCGGTTCCGGCGTTCTGGCGTTGGCGGCCCAGCGGCTCGGCGCCGCATGGGTGGTGGGGTTCGATCTGGACCTGGAGGCGGTGATGGTGGCCCGGCAGATCAGGAGGGACCAGGACTTTTCGTGTGATCCGGCGTATTTTGCCGGACCATGGAGTGCCATCGGCCCTGCTGCATTCGACCTGATCGTCTGCAACATGATTTCGGAACATTTTCTGCCGATGTCCAGGTCGTTTCGGCAGATGCTCACAGCGGAAGGGTCGGTGGTATTTTCCGGCATCCTGGAATCGGAGGCCGCTGAGGTCTCGATGGCGTTGGAACATCAAGGTTATCGCACACTATCGGTCAGAACTCTGGACGAATGGGTGGCCTTCAGGATGACACATGAAGGTTGATCCGTGGCTGCTGGTTCCGGAAGGGATGCTGGTTGAGGGCTGTGAGATCGCTCTGGGACCGGAGGAGGCTCGTCACGCCTCCGGCTCGTTGAGACGCCGAGCCGGGGACCGGATTGTCCTGGCGGATGGAGCTGGATCGGTCGCGAGCGCAGAGCTCAAACTCTGTGTGCGGTCCGATGTTGTTGCTGTCGTTGATGAACCCGTCCGCAAGGAACGGCCATTGCCCGGCCCAACGGTTGCACTCGGAGTTCTTCATGGCAAGGCAATGGATTGGGCGATTCAAAAGGCAGTCGAAGTCGGGGTAGTGACATTTGTGCCGTTGCTGTGCGATCGATCCCAGGGCACTCGTGAGCGTTCGGTTGAACGCCTGGAGCACTGGCGTCGAGTTTCTCGTCAGGCCCTGAAGCAGTGCCGGAGAGCTTGGCAGATGGGTGTCGAAAGCCCCCTGACGATGGCGGAGGTCCTTGGTGGTCGATTGTTACCGGGACTGGTGGCTGCACCGGAGGGTTTGACCGAAATATCTGGCCTGACGGCTCGTCAGATGACGTTGCTGGTCGGTCCCGAAGGCGGATTGACTGTTGACGAGAAAAAAGCTCTCGCGGATGCGGGTTGGTCAACCCTCGCCCTCGGGCCCCACGTCTTGAGGGCCGAGACAGCAGTTGTTGTTGGTGCGGCCTTGTTGACGCTGAAGCTGACAGCTGGTCGCTGACAGCTTTGATGTACACTCTCGCGCCATGACGAATAATGAAATCACCTGGATCGATTCCCACGCCCATTTGACAATGGTCGAGCCGCCCGAAGTCGGGGCGGTTCTGGGGAGGGCTGCCGAGGCCGGCGTTGGTGGTGTCGTGACGCCTGCAACCAACCCGGCAGATCTGGAGAGAACGCTCCAGTTGGGGCGGGACTTTCCCTCCTGCGTCAAAATCGCCGTTGGCCTCCATCCGCATGATGCATCGGCGTTGGACGCTTCGTTTCGGAGGCGGCTCAAGGAGGCGGTCGGACGGCCCGGTGTTGTTGCGATCGGCGAGATCGGGCTGGACTACCATTACATGAACTCTCCGCGGGAAGACCAGCTCCAGGCGTTGAGGTGGCAGCTGGATTTGGCGGCCGAAGCGGGACTGCCAGTCATCCTCCATAACCGGGATTCGTGGCACGATCTGGCGCCTGTCCTTGAGGGACGAGATGAGTCTTTGAGGGGGGTCTGTCATTCGTTCACCGAGCCGCCTGCAGTCGTTGAGAAGGTGCTGGCTCTCGGCTTGTACGTCGGGGTTTCGGGGATGGTAACTTTTCGTCAGGCCGACAACATTCGGGAGATGGTAGGTGCGGTCGATCTTGATCGGCTCCTTGTAGAAACCGATAGCCCATTCTTGGCGCCCGTGCCACATCGAGGGCGGCCGAACGAGCCGGCCTATGTTCCACTGGTTGGGGCGGCTGTTGCGGAAGTCCTCGGCAAGGACATCAGGGAGGTCGCGCTGCGGACCACGGCCAACGTCGAGCGATTGTTCGGTTGTGGATTCGGTCAGGGTGTCTGAGTCAGAGTTGAACCCGGCTAACCAGGAAGTGGCCGAAGACGATTCTGGAAACTGTACACTGGGCCCGATGTTTGGCTCCGAGATTCGTGACTCACAATGGATGGAAATCCGATCGGCCGCGTTGCGCAGCAACCTCTCACTTTTCAGAGGTCTGGTCAGCGAGAAGACCCAGTTGGCCGCCGTCGTCAAGGCCAACGCCTATGGACATGGGCTGGCAGAAGTCGTAGAGGCTGCAGCGGGGCATGTCGACTGGTTTGCCGTTCACACCGCCGCCGAGGCGGCAAAGGTACGTGAGGTCGGTGTCGATCAACCGATCCTCATTATGGGTTTGGTGACTCCGGCGGACGAAGGTCTGCTGGATCATCGAACACATGTCGTGGTGTCGAGTGCCGAGGTCTTGGAGTGGCTGGGCTCGCTCAAGAAGAAGCGGGGAGTTGCCGTGCCGGTGCATTTGAAGATTGACACCGGGACGAACCGGCAAGGAATTTCAGGTGATGCGATCACTGAAATGTGCGAGAGGGCGGCCGCCTTGGGCTTGGAGATTGTCGGCGCGGCGACCCACTTCGCCAACATCGAAGATACGTTGGAGTACCAATTTGCTCGGGACCAGCTGGGTCGTTTTCACGAAGCTCTGGCTGCGATCAAGGCCGAGGGCGTCAAACCCAGGTGGACCCATGCGGCGTGTTCGGCGGCAGCTCTCCTGTTCCGGGAAGCGGATTTCACCCTGGCGAGAATCGGTATCTCGATGTACGGACATTGGCCCTCCAGGGAGACGCGTCTCTCCTGGGTTATGGGGCATCCACAGGGCAGCCTCAACCTGGAGCCCGTTTTGTCTTGGAAGACCATCGTGGGTCAGGTCCAGAGGGTTCGCCGGGGTGAGACGGTCAGCTATGGGCGGACGTGGACGGCCTTGAGGGACAGCCGGCTGGCAGTGTTGCCGATTGGTTATTCCGATGGGTACCCCCGGGGCCTGGGCAACCGAGCCCGTGTTCTCGTTCAGGGCCGCCCAGTACCGGTTGTCGGACGGATATGCATGAACATAACCCTGGCCGATGTCACCGATGTCC
>CBDTUG010000295.1:0-3666 GCA_965363555.1 uncultured Thermoanaerobaculia bacterium | reverse complement strand
TCTTACAATTCTCTCGAGTTGCAGGGAGATTGATATTGAGATTCCTACTGAATGAACCAAGAGCAAAGGTTGCGCTGGGATCACTGGCTTTCCTCATCACGTTCGCCAGCCCTATCGCGGCATCTGACACCTGCGCCGTCGTCGACATCGACCGAATCGGATTCGAACGGAATGAAGCCATCAAGAATGTTGACGGCTCCCGTTGGTGGATCGAGATGGGCGGCGACCTATTGCTGTGCGGGAGCCCGGATCTGATTGCCGATGCATACGGCCTCGGTCACGGCATCGACAGGATCTACCACGATATCGATCCGACCCGGATCAGATTGATACGCGGTGAGTCAAAGCACCAAGAGTGGGGCCATCTGGTCCAGTCACTCCTTCGCCATAGACGGCTCGAGGTCATCCAACTTCAACAACCAAACGAGATGGAAATGACTGCCCTCCTCGGCCACTCGAAAATAGAACCGTTGCCTCTGCCGGTGACCGTGATCCGGCAGGCCGAGAACTCAAAGCCGAAAACGGCACGTCATTTTGGAGAGTCGACCCAGACTCTCGTCGACGAGGTTGGCCAATCCAGGTGGTTTGCAGACCTCGAAACTCTGGCGTCCTATAACCGCTATTCTTATGGCGACGGCATTTTCGACGCAGAAAACTGGATTTCCCAGCAACTGGAGGCCATGCCCGGCATGACCGTGACGACACCTGGTTTCTCCATGGGAGGACGCGAGGTTCACAATGTTGTTGGGACCCTCGTCGGAATCGCCCGACCAGACGAGTGGTACATCGTCGGCGCCCACTATGACTCGATCTCAGAGGACCCTCAAGCCGCCGCACCCGGGGCGGAGGACAACGCTTCGGGCTGCGCCGGAGTTCTCGAGATGGCACGGATTTTCAGCGCGAACCCGCCGCACGCTTCTGTGCTTTTCATCTGCTATGTCGGCGAGGAACAGGGTCTCCTGGGATCGATCGACCACGCATCGGAACTCGTATCAACGGGAGACTCCAGCAAGGTACAGGCGATGTTGAACATGGATATGATCGGCTTTACCTCCGACTCCGATCTCGACTGCCTACTCGAATCTGAATCAATCGGTCAGTTTCTCATCGATGCTTTTTCGGCTGCAGCCACCACCTATACGACCCTGAGGATTGAAACAACCTTGTTTGCGTGGGGGTCCGACCACGTGCCCTACCTCGACCGCAGCATTCCGGCGCTGTTGACCATCGAGAACGACTGGGCAGACTATCCGGACTATCACGAGACAGGGGACCTCCCGAACAACATCACGCTGGCCATGGGTCGAGAGATTCTCAAAATGAACGTCGCCGCTCTCGCCGAAATGGCGGGGGGAGACTCGGCGCTCATTTTCATCGACGGCTTTGAGAGCGGGAATCTCGGGCCCTGGACGGAGTAACAAAAGAATCCATAACACCGAGAATGATGCATCTCCGGTCTATTTCGACACCGTCACGACCCCATTACCGTTCTCGTAGAAGGAACGTTCTTTCGCTACCCCGTCACTGCCGAACGTCATCAACCACCCGTGGAGTCGGCCTTCACGGTAGGTTCTCTCGGCCGTCTTGAAACCGTCCCGGCTGAATTCGGTCTCGAGACCGTTCTTGGCCCCGCGCTTGTACCAGGAGGTGCGTGACACCTCCCCATTTGCCCAGAAGGCTGTGAATAACCCCTCCTTGAGGCCGTCGACGTAATCACAGGTGATGGCCGGCGCGCCCGAAGGATAGAACCACTCCTTGAGTCCGGTCGGACGACCCATGTGAACAATGTGATCGAGCAACCGGTCCGCAACCACCCGGTGTCCTGCTGCATTCAGGTGAGGGTCGAGAATGTACCGATGGCTTTCATCGAGGTGGCCGCTGAGATCGACGAACGTCATTCGGTCGTGCAGAGACGACCCGAATTGCAGGTCCAGTCTGCCTGCAACTGGCTCGATGAAGCTACCGTCGAACTTCTCGGCTTCGAGGCTGAAGACAATAATTTGTGTGTGTTTTGGGATGTGCTCGCTCCCCCCGACGATGTCGAGGAAGGCGCCGACGGCGCCGATGCTTCTAGCAGGATTCGAATCGTGCAAGGTATTACGGGGCTCTACATCTCGGATTCTTCGTAACTCTGTTTGAAGGATCGACACCGAGTGTTTGAACGGAAAGTAGGCGATCTTGCGTTCGATGGCTGCACAGACGTCGTCGTACACGGCCTCGCCAGACACGACCAGCGAATGATCGCCCGAGACGAAATTCTGGTTTTCCGTCAGATCGTTAGGGCAGTACTGAATGATCAGGTAGTCCATCTCGGCAGTATTCACGCGTGACAGGGCCGTAATTTCACGGGCGGTTCCATACGACGAAACGGCCGTATTGAGCACCGACAGGCCCAGTCCTTCTTCAATCAACGTCGCGAACGTCTCCCCGTTGTCGACGCCCCAGCCCATGGCATAAGAATCGCCGAGCACCACCACTTCAGGGCGCTGCAGGGAGATCTCATCATCCCTGAACCCGGAGCTATTGACCTCGAAGACGTTGCTGAACTCCCTGTTGGAAAAAGTGAATCGTCCGGGGTTCATCACGTAGAAAAGCTCGCTGTCAAAATGGGTTCGCCCCTTGTGGGCCTGGAAGACATCTCGATCGTGGTACTCGTAGTAACGGCGCAGGCTCGGAAGCAAGCCATCCGGGCAGGCCGCCGGGTTGTCTAGTAGAAAATCGATGGACAACTCTGCCCCTATCAATGTGACGACCACGACCCCGAGACCGAACGCCAACGCCCCGATCCTCTTGATGACCTCTCGCGTCAGCCGTTTCGAATCACCCGCGTTCATGATTCACGAGATCATAACAACTACGGCCGGCGGTGCCACACCTCTATCCGATGTAGATCTCCTTCTGGGTCTTTGATACAGTGTTCATAACATTCAGTGATTTTGAGTTTAATGAGGCTGGTATTCGGTCGCGTTTGTTTTGGCGTTCAGGTGAGGAGGAGGAACCGAGCATGAAAACGACATGGAGTCTCGCTGTATGTGTGATCGCACTGCTGGTCGTTGCCACCGGAACCGCGATAGGAAACCAGGACCCGGCCGAGGGTATCGCCAGTGTCCCCGAAGCGGCAGTCAAAATCGCGGGGGATCCAGTAACCCCAACGTGCGGCGCCATCGGAGATCCCGGGTTCCTGCTGGGACAGGACCCCCACAACCCTGGGGACGACTTTGACTTCATGTCGAGCCACCAGACCAGTTGGGCAACCTATATTATGGCCGAGTCGATCGACCAGGTGGCCGGTCCGGACTGGTTCGACATCAGTTCCCTGACTATTTGGGGCTTCAGTGTCGTGGCCGACGATGGACTTTTCACATGCGATCCCACAGGCATGACCTTCGACGTGATCTTCTACGAGGAAAACTCGGGCGAACCGGGCGCCGTCATCTGCAACCTGCAGTCAGTGGTCCCGTTCATCACCAACACCGGTGTGCAGTATAGCGGTGCTGGACTTCTGCTCGACCTTTACCAATTCGACCTGGCGGCCGCCTGCAACCTCGGCACGGTGGGTCGAAAGTGGTTCACGGCACAAAACGAACAACACGCCCTCGACTGCGGCTTCGTTTGGTTGAGCAGCCCTGATGGGGACGGCATTTCCCTCCAGGATGGCGGTGGAGG